>DATIMX010000506.1:0-2217 GCA_035474935.1 Geodermatophilus sp.
TCGCCGGGTGGGACGTCCCGCTGCTGCGCGGGGCGGTCTGGACCCTCGACTCGGTCGCCGGTGGGCTGCCGGCCTGGCGGGCCCGGGTGGAGGCCGTCGGCCGATCGCTGGAGGACGCGCGCTGCTGGTACGGGCCGGCCGCACAGTCCGCAGGCGCCGCGCTCGGAGAGGTCTCGGCGGTCGCCACCGCGGTCACCGCGGCACTCGGCGCGTCGCTCGAGCACGCGCAGCGCCTGCTGGCCGAGGCGGGGACCGCCCAGGAGCTCGCCGAGCGCGCGCTGGCCGCTGCCGCGTCGGTCCCCGTCGTGCTCGACGGCGCGGGGCGGCTGGTCTCGCTGCCGGCCGTGCCGGCCGGTGGCGAAGCCGGCCTGGGCGCCGACCAGACCGCCGTCGCGCTGCAGGCGCAGGGGCTGGCCGAGGACGCACTCGCTGCCGCGACGCGCGCCGGCCACGCTGCCTCGGAGGTGGTGGACGCACTCACCCCGCTCGGTGCGGGTCGGGGGCTGGTCCCCGCCTCGTTCGGCGACCTGGCCGCATCCATCCCGGAGGTGCGGACCTCCGCGGTGCCGCACCTCGGGGACTCGCCGTCCGAGGTGGCGCAGTGGTGGGCGGGGCTGTCCGCGGCCGCCAGGGCAGGGGTGATCGCCCGCACCCCCTCGCTCGTCGGAGGTCTCGAGGGCGTCCCGGCGTGGGCCCGGGACGAGGCGAACCGGGCACACCTCGGTCGGGTGCTCGCCGATCCGTCGACCCCCGGCCACGCGGTCGCCGTCTCGGTGGCGGCGGAGATCGCCAGGAAGGAGGCGGCGGGCGAGGAGGTGCAGCTCCAGCAGTTCCAGCCGGGGGAGGAGCTGGTGGCCCTGGCGGTCGGGGACCTGGACACCGCGGACCACGTGGCCCTGCTCGTGCCCGGCACCGGCAACGACCCGGTGGAGGACCTGGACGGCCTCGTCGACGACGCGGCCGCCGTCGCGGACGCCGCGACGGCGGCGGCTCCGGCCGCCACGGTCGCGACCATCGCCTGGATGGGGTACCGACCGCCGTCGAACCTGGCCAAGGCGTCCAGCCCGCACTACTCCTGGCCCGGCGGACGGGCACTGGACGCGGCCCTGGACGGGCTCGCGGCGGCGCGCGCCTCCACTCCTGCGGGACGTCCGCACACCACGGTCATCGGGCACAGCTACGGCACCCTCGTCATCGACCGAGCGGCCGACGCCCCGGGTTCGCTGGCCGCAGAGGACGTGGTCCTGCTCGGCAGTCCGGGGATGGACAACCGAGCACCCGAGCTCGAGGTCGAGCGCGTGTACGAGGCCTCGGCGCCGGCCGACCCGATCGCCTGGGCCGAGTTCCACGGGGAACAGACGTGGGAGGACTCCTTCGGCGCGGTCGAGCTGCCGACCGACCCGGTGATGATGCACTGGGAGTACTACGACGAGTGGTTCCCGACGCGGGCGGCGATCGGCGAGGTGGTGGCCGGGGTCCGGGAGCCGGCATGACCCGCCGGGGTCCGGGAACACGGCACGACCCCCGGCCATTGGATCGGGTGACGGCACGCCCACGGTCGGTCGCCACCCGGCTCCCGGTCGGCCCCGTGGCCTACCGTGGCGTCGCCGAGGGCACGCGGACAGCGACCGCGTCGTCCGGCGCCGGACCACCGGCGCCCGCGCCGAGCACCACCGACAGGAGCACCGTGGCACCCACGAAGACCACGAACACCGGCACCCGGGCCGCCGCGGCGACCTCCGGGGGCCCGAGCACGCCTGCCCGCCGCCGGACCGCCGCCGGCGGTGGGCGGCCGCTGGTCATCGTGGAGTCCCCGACCAAGGCCGGGAAGATCGCCGGGTACCTGGGCAACGGCTACGTCGTCGAGGCCAGCGTCGGGCACATCCGGGACCTGCCGCGCAACGCCGCCGACGTGCCGGCCGAGCACAAGGGCGCGTCCTGGGCGCGGCTGGGCGTCGACGTCGACAACGCCTTCGAGCCGCTCTACGTGGTCAGCCCCGACCGCAGGCAGCAGGTCAGCCGGCTCAAGCAGCTGGTGAAGGACGCCAGCGAGGTCTACCTCGCCACCGATGAGGACCGCGAGGGCGAGGCCATCGCCTGGCACCTGGTCGACACGCTCAAGCCGCGTGTACCGGTGCGCCGCATGGTCTTCCACGAGATCACCCCCGAGGCGATCGCCCGTGCCGTGGCCAACCCGCGGGAGCTGGACACCGCGCT
>DATIMX010000507.1:0-3230 GCA_035474935.1 Geodermatophilus sp.
AGGGTGTGGGGCGACGGTGACCCCGAGGGCGTCCGGCAGCGGGCCGCGGAGGAGATGAAGCTGACCGCTCGCGCTGCGGCCAAGCTCGGCGTCGACGTCGTCGTGGGGTTCACCGGGTCGAAGATCTGGAAGACGGTGGCGATGTTCCCGCCGGCCTCCGAGGCGATGATCGAGGACGGCTACGGCGACTTCGCCGCGCGCTGGAACCCGATCCTCGACGTCTTCGACGAGGTGGGCGTGAAGTTCGCCCACGAGGTGCACCCGTCGGAGATCGCCTACGACTACTGGACGACGGTCCGCACGCTGGAGGCGATCGGCCACCGCGAGGCGTTCGGGCTCAACTGGGACCCGTCGCACTTCGTGTGGCAGGACCTCGACCCGGTCTCGTTCCTGTGGGACTTCAAGGACCGCATCTACCACGTGGACTGCAAGGACGCGAAGAAGCAGGTGGGCAACGGCCGCAACGGCCGGATGGGCTCGCACCTGCCCTGGGCCGACCCGCGGCGCGGCTGGGACTTCGTGTCCACCGGTCACGGCGACGTCCCGTGGGAGGCGTGCTTCCGGATGCTCAACACCATCGGCTACGACGGGCCGATCTCGGTCGAGTGGGAGGACGCCGGCATGGACCGCCTGGTGGGCGCCCCCGAGGCGCTGGCGTTCGTGCGCCGGCTGGCCTTCGACCCGCCGGCGGCCGCCTTCGACGCGGCGTTCGCCAGCGGCAACTGAGGCCCGGGAGGTGGACGGCGGTCGGGGGGTCCCGCCGTCCACCTCCCGGAGCTCGCGCCTCCGTCCCGGGCCCCGCAGGTCCTGTCCGGAGGCTCCGGCCCCGTCTCGGGTCCCGCCCCGAGCGTGCGAGGGGTGGGGAGGACGGGGTCCTTCTCCGAGGGGTGAGAGGGACGGGGTCCCTCCTCAGGTGACGGTCACCGGGGTCTCCATGCCCATCGCGCGGTGGTTCCCGACGGAGCAGTAGAAGACGTAGTCGCCCGGCGTGAGCTCGACCTCTAGGGTGGTCGACTCGCCGGGCTGGAGGACCTCGGTGCTCGCCACGTCGTCGCCGTTCTGCTCGACCACGAAGTCGTGCTGCATGCTGCCGGTGTTGGTGACCTCGAAGGTGTACGTGCCCGGGGAGTAGGAGTCCTCCGAGAGCTCGATGAACATCTCGCCCTCGGTGACGGCGACCGTCTCGCTCTCGGCCTCCGCGGGGGAGCTCGTGGCGGGCGCGGACGACGCGGAGGTGCTCGCCTCCGCACTGCTCGAGGCCGCGCTGCTGGACGGCGCGCTGCTCGACGGTGCGGCGTCCGTGGCGCCCTCGTCCCCGGAACAGCCACTGAGCAGGCCGATGCCGAGGGCCAGGACCAGCGGCGCGGCGTGGCGGGCGGAGCGGGTGGGCGGATGGAGCACGCGGACCTCCTCGGGACGACGGCGACGCCGCCCCGACGGCGGGTCCCCGTTGCCCCGCGATGCTGCAGGGGTCAAGCACTCCGGGGAACCCCCCGACCCGGGGGTCACGACGACGCGGGCACTCCCGTCACGCTCCGGCACCATGCGACCACGGTGGTGCGAGAGGTCCGGGTCGACCGGACGGCGCAACTCCTCCCGCCTCCGGATGGGTGCGCAGCGGTCGGAGCAGACCCTGCGCGGGCACCGGATCGTCGGCCGGGGTGTTGCTGCGCGTGACACACGGGGCCGGGGGAGACCCCGGCCCCGTGCCCCGTCAGGCGGCGCGCTCGGCGGCCCTGGCGACCTTCTTGTTGGCCTTGGTCAGGGTCTTCGCGGCCTTGCGCACCCGGCGCGGCTCCCGGTCGATCGTCCCGCGGGTGAGCAGGCCGATGCCGATTCCGAGCAGCCACACGTCCTTGGCCACCGTCAGCCCCTCCTGGGTCGGCGCCAGACTGCCCGGCTTCCGCATCCCGGGGGTGTTCAGGTAGAGCCCGAGCAGCCCGCCGGAGAAGGCGGTCAGCGCCGCGCCCGCCACGGCGGTGGGCACGAACGGCGTCAGCAGCGCCGTCCCGACGGCGATCTCGCCGTACGCCAGCGCCTTGGCGAACGTCGTCGGGTCGACGTTCTTGAGGAACGGGTAGGTGCCGGAGGCGAAGCCGTGCAGGCCGGCCGCGGTGCCCTCGTCGGCGCCGCGCTTGCCCAGGCCGCTGTTGAGGATGAACGCGCCGGCCGAGATGCGGGGCGCGATCTCGGACAGGGTGATGGGCAGTGCCATGGTGCTCCTCGCTGGTCGCGGACGGTCAGGACCTGTCCTGGCCCTGGTCGAACGGTCCAGTGCCCATCAGCCGGGGCGCCAACCGTCGTTGCCGCCCCGGCCCGGTCAGCGCCCGCCGCGGCGGGCGCGTCCGCTGAACGACGCCGCCGAGTGCGTCCCGGCGCGCGCCGCGAGCTCGGCCCGGGTGCGCGCCGGACCCGAGGTCCGGCCCTGGCCGCGGGCGGACGCCGTCCCGCCGCCGGAGGCGGTGCCGGCCTGGCCGGTGGAGCGGCCGGAGCCGCCCCCGGACCGGCGGCGCCGGCCGCCGCCCTGGCCCTGCGGCTGGGGCTCCGGCGCGGGCGCCGGCTCGACGTGCGGGGCGGCCGGCCCGGTCAGCGCGCTGATCTCCGCCGCGCCGGGGCGGACGGCGCTCACCGTCGGGGTGATGCCGGCCTGCCGGGCGAGGGTGCGCACCTCACCGGCCTGGTCGGGGGTGGAGACGGTGACCACGGTGCCACCGGCGCCGGCCCGGGCGGTGCGGCCCGAACGGTGCAGGTAGGCCTTGTGCTCGGCCGGCGGGTCGACGTGGACGACGAGCTCGACGTCGTCGACGTGGATGCCACGGGCGGCGATGTCGGTGGCGACCAGCACCCGGGTGCTGCCGTTGCTGAACGCCTCGAGGTTGCGCTCGCGGGCGTTCTGGCTGAGGTTGCCGTGCAGGTCGACGGCCGGGACGCCGGCCGCGGTGAGCTGCTTGGCAAGCTTCTTGGCCTGGTGCTTGGTGCGGGTGAACAGCATGCTGCGGCCCAGACCGGAGGCCAGCTCCCGGACGACGGCCGGCTTGTCGGCGGCCTCCACCCGGAACACGTGGTGGGTCATGGTGGACACCGGCGCAACCGCGGGGTCGACCGAGTGCGTCGTGGGGGCGGACAGGTAGCGCTTGACCAGCACGTCGACGCCGTTGTCCAGGGTCGCGGAGAACAGCAGCCGCTGGCCGGTCGCCGGGGTGCGGTCCATCAGCCGCTTGACGCCGGGC
>DATIMX010000508.1:0-4442 GCA_035474935.1 Geodermatophilus sp.
CATGGCACTGCACGTGATCGTCGGCAAGGGCCCGGTCGGGACGACGACCGCCGACCTGCTGGCCGCCCGGGGGCACCGGGTCCGGGTCCTGTCGCGCAGCGGGGGGACGTCGACCGACGCCGTCGAGCACCGTCGGGTGGACGCGACCGACGCGGACGCGCTCGCCGCGGCCGCAGACGGCGCGGCGGCGCTCTACAACGCGGTGAACCCGGCCTACCACCGCTGGGCGACCGACTGGCCGCCGGTCGCCACGGCGCTGCTCACCGCGGCCGAGCGGACGGGCGCGGTGCTCGTCACGATGTCCAACCTGTACGTCTACGGCGCCCCGACCGGCCCGATGAGTCCCGTGAGTCCGCTGGCCGCCACCGACCGCAAGGGGCGGGTGCGCATCGCGATGTGGCGGGAGGCGCTGGCCGCGCACGAGGCCGGCCGGGTGCGGATGACCGAGGCCCGTGCCGCGGACTTCGTGGGCCCGCAGGTGCCGGCCGAGCACTCCCACCTCGTCCGGCAGCTGCCCGCGCTGCGCCGCGGTCGGCGCGCCTGGGTGGTCGGCGACCCCGACGTCCTCCGCAGCTGGGCGTACCTGCCCGACGTCGCGGCGACGCTGGCGACGCTGGGAACCGACGAGCGCGCGCTCGGCCGGGCCTGGCATGTGCCGAGCGCACCCCCGCGTTCGCAGCGGCAGGCGCTGGCCGACCTGGCGGCGGCCCTGTCCTCCCCGGCCCACCCGGCGCGGCCGGTCCGGGTGAGCCGGATCCCGTGGTCGGTCCTGCGCGGGATCGGGCTGGTGTCGCCGATGATGCGCGAGATCGTCGACGTCCGGCACCAGTTCGACCGGGAGTACGTGATCGACGCGTCGGCGACGACCGCCACCTTCGGGCTGGCACCCACGCCGTGGGACGAGGTGGTGGCCGCGACGGCGGCAGCGGTGCCGGCGACCGCCTGACGAAGGACCCCGTCCTCCCCGTCCTCCGCACGCTCAGGACGGTGCCCTGGACGGGGCCGTTCAAGCACGTCGTCGGGCAGCCCTACGGTGGAGCGCATGGTCTCTGCCTGGGTCCTCGTCGCCCTGACGTCGGTCGCGGCGCTCGGCTGCGGGTACGGCGCCGCCCGGCTCGCCCGCCGTCCGCGGGAGGCACGTCGATGACCGGCGACACCGAGCTGCCGGTCGCCGACACCGTCGACGTCCGCTCGGGGCCGGAGGTCTCCGAGGAGCTGCTCGCCGTCCTGCCGTTGCTCGGCGAGTGGCACGGCGAGGGACAGGCGGCGGGAGCCGAGGGCGACCACCGCTTCGGCCAGTGGATCCGGTTCAGCCACGACGGCCGCGGCTTCCTCGCCTACGACTCCCGCACCTGGCGGCTCACCGACGACGGCCAGGTCGTCGGGCCGGCGGTCCGGGAGGCCGGCTTCTGGCGGCCCCGCGGCGGGGACGACGTCGAGCTGCTGGTCACCAGCCCTGACGGGCTGGTCGAGCTCTACGTCGGCCGGGCCCGGACGACGACCAGCTGGGAGCTGAGCACCGACGTCCTCGCCCGCACGCCCGACGCCCCCGAGGTGTCCCGCGCCGTGCGGCTCTACGGCATCGTCGAGGGCGCGCTGATGTACGCGATCGATCGCGCCGCCGGCGACGAGCCGCTGCGGCCCACCATGTCGGCCCGGCTGGAGCGCCTCCGGTGAGCAGCACGCCCGACTCGTCCGCCCACCCCGCCACCCCCCGACAGGTCGCCGACCGGTACGTCGACGCGGTCTGCGACCTCGACCCGATCGTCGCGACCTCACTGGGCACCCGCCCCGGCGACGACCGGCTGCCCGACCCCAGCCCCGCCGGGCTGGAGGCCGAGGCGCAGCTGGCCCGCGACACCCTCGCCGAGCTGGACCGCGTGCTGGCAGCCGACCCGTCCCTGGACGACGACCCGGTCGAGCGGCGCTGCGCCCGCCTGCTGCGCGAGCGGCTGGGCGCGGAGCTGGACGGGCACGCGGCCGGCGAGGGGCTGCGCGCGCTGTCCAACCTGTTCAGCCCGGTGCACTCGATCCGGCAGGTCTTCCTGCTCATGCCGACGTCCTCGACCGACGACTGGGCGGTCGTCGCCCGCCGGATGGCACGGGTGCCCGAGGCGTACCGCGGCTTCCGCGCGTCGCTCGAGGAGGGCGCCCGGCGCGGCCTGCTGGTGGCGCCGCGCCAGGTCTCGACCGTCGTGGGGCAGCTCGGCGAGTGGCTGGCCGGGCCGTTCTTCGGCGGGTTCGTCGCGGGCGGCCCGGACGCGCTCCGCGGTGAGCTGGACGCCGCCGCGCAGGCCGCCGACGGCGCGGTCGCCGAGGTGCGCAACTTCCTCCGCGACGTCTACCTGCCGCAGGTGGACGGGACGCCGGACGCCGTCGGCCGTGACCGCTACGCCCTGGCCGCCCGCCGCTGGACCGGCTCGGACCTGGGCGCCGGCACCGGGCTGGAGGAGGCCTACACCTGGGGCTGGGCCGAGCACCGGCGGATCCTCGCCGAGCAGCGGGCCGAGGCCGAGCGGGTCGTGTCCGGCGGGACGCCGATGGAGGCCATGCGCTGGCTGGACGTGCACGGCCCCGCCGTCGACGGCGTCGAGGCGATCCGCGAGCGGCTGCAGGCGATGATGGACGACGCGATCACGGCCCTCGACGGCGTCCACTTCGACCTCGCCGAGCCGGTCCGCCGGGTCGAGGCGATGATCGCGCCCCCGGGCAGCGCCGCCGCACCGTACTACACGCGGCCGGCGCACGACTTCTCGCGCCCCGGCCGCACCTGGCTGCCGACCCTGGGCCGGGAGCGCTTCCCGCTCTGGGACCTGACCTCGATCTGGTGCCACGAGGGCGTCCCGGGCCACCACCTGCAGCTGGCCCAGTGGGCGTACGTGTCCGGGCAGCTGTCGACGTACCAGACGTCGCTGGGCTCGGTCGGCGCGAACGTCGAGGGCTGGGCGCTCTACGCCGAGCGGCTCATGGACGAGCTCGGGTACTTCACCGACCCGGGTACGCGGCTGGGCTTCCTCGACGCCCAGCAGCTGCGGGCGGTGCGGGTCGTCATCGACATCGGGATGCACCTCGGCCTGCCGGTGCCGGACGACGCCGACGGGATCCTCGCCGACTTCCGCGGCCGGCCCTGGAGGCCGGAGCTCGCCCGGGCCTTCCTCGGCGAGCACAGCGGCGCCACGTCGACCTTCCTCGACAGCGAGCTGGTCCGCTACCTCGGGCTGCCCGGGCAGGCGATCAGCTACAAGCTGGGCGAGCGCGCCTGGCTGGACGGCCGCGCGGCGGCGGAGCGGGCGCGGGGCGCGGCCTTCGACCCCAAGGCGTGGCACATGGCCGCGTTGTCTCAGGGCTCACTGGGGCTCGACGACCTGGCCGCGGAGCTCGCCGTCCTCTGAACGAGGACCACCCTTCCCCCCACGCCTCGCAGGCTCGGCGCGGGCCCCTGGAGGGTGGCCGTTCCAGTACGTCACCCTGCGAGGCGTGAGGGACCGAGGGGTTCCCTTGTCAGTCCCGCGGCGGGATGGGGTTGACCGGGTCGGTCTCGTGGCCCACGGGGTCGTCCGGGGTAGCCGGGTGCGCCTCCAGCAGGGAGCCCAGGAGGGCGTCGACCGCGCCGGCCGGCCCGCCGACGTAGGTGCTCATCAGGGTGGGAGCGGTGGCGACGAACCAGGCGCGGTCGGCCGGCCACCACACGGCCGCGCTCTGCTCCTGTGGCTCGGGGGCGAAGTTGGCCGCGGCCAGCGTGACCGGCCCGCGGCGCAACAGCAGGTCGCAGATGGGCAGCCGCAGGTGGGGGCGACCGTCGTACGCGTCGTCGCACCAGCCGAACCAGCAGTCCTGCGGCGTGGTCGTCCACGAGGCGAGCAGGCCGGCCAGCGTGGCGGCCACGGACGCGGGCAGGTGGCCCTCGGCGGGGCTGTCGTTCCAGAGGTCGGGCTGGTCGTCCTCGCCGACGTACTCCCACGAACCGGTGATCGCCGGCCACTGCATCAGCCGGTGCGCCGTGGTGCCGTTGTAGGCCGCGACCTCGTCCCAGCGGACGTCGACGTCGTCGTCCCCGGCGTAGCGCACGGCCGGGTGCAGGACCCGGGCGTAGGCCTGGAACACCGGTGGCACCAGGGAGGCGACGGTGCGGTCTCGCCGGAGGCCGGCGGCGACCCAGGCGCCGGGGGAGTCGTCGGTCCCGACGGAGCGGCTGGACGACAGCGGGGACCTCCCCGGAGAACGGACAACCCCCGGGCTGCTCCGCGGCGCCCAGCCCTCCGAGGAGGGGAGCAGCACGCGGGCCGGCTGGACAATTGCCGGCGGCCCGGGGGTCGGGTGACTGTCCGGTTCTCGCTCGCCGCCGTACGACGGACGGGCGATCATGCCGTCGCTCAGACTGTCGTCTGAACGGGCGGCCCATCTGGACGGCGGCTAGCGGACAGCCACCTCACGAGTCCGAT
>DATIMX010000509.1:0-6654 GCA_035474935.1 Geodermatophilus sp.
CGCGACGAGCATCTGCCCGGGCTGCACCCGGGAGAGGACGTCGATCATCTCGGCCAGCGAGCCGTCCTTCGGGATGAACGCCGAGGCTCCGGCCTGCGCGGCCCGGACCACCCAGTCGGGGTCGCGGTGGGCGGTGACCACGGCGACGACGGCGCCCGGCGCGACCTCGCGGATCCGGCGGGTGGCCGCGAGCCCGTCCTGGCGCGGCATCTTGATGTCCATGACGACGATGTCGGGCTGCAGGTCCCGCGCCATGGCCACGGCCTGCGCCGCGGAGTGCGCCGTGCCGATCGCGTCCATCCCCGCGGAGGCCAGCGCCCCGGAGAGGAGCTCGGCGAAGGTGCGGTGGTCGTCGACCACCAGGACCCGCGCCAGGTCGGTCGACCGCTCCAGATGGGCAAGCGTCATCAGAACCCCCGTGATATCCCCGTGCCCCGGCCCGCCGCTGCGGGGGAGCGGGGTCATGGGACCCGACATCCGCTCACCTGACCAGTGGCGTTACACCCCCGAAGGGCGAAAGGCCCCCAGTGGGACCGGTCACTACGAGTGAGTCACCACCCTGCGTGGTCGTATCACTGCTGTCCCCCGCGGACCCGTTCACCCGTACGGGTGATCCGGCACTGCTCCGGGTGCGGAGGGTCAGTAGCCGGCGGCTGCGGCGCTCCAGGCGGTGCCCCCGGCGGCGACCGTCCGCACGTGGCCGGGCAGCGCACCGGGGTCCTCGCCCTTGAGCAGGTAACCCACGACGCCGATCTCGCGGGCCTCCCGCACCAGGGCCGGGGTGAGCGACCCGGTGAGGACGACGACCCGTGACTCCGGGCGCTCGTCGAGCAGCTCGCGAGCCGCCTGCAGGCCGGTGACCCGCGGCATCGCC
Source organism: Geodermatophilus sp. (assembly GCA_035474935.1). Taxonomy (GTDB): domain Bacteria; phylum Actinomycetota; class Actinomycetes; order Mycobacteriales; family Geodermatophilaceae; genus Geodermatophilus. Next base: position 875 of record DATIMX010000509.1, read on the forward strand.
AGGTCCAGGAGGACGACGTCGGGCCGGGTGCGCCGGGCGGCGTCGAGCACCTGCGCACCGTCCTCGCACTCGGCGACCACGGTGAGGTCACCGCTGGCGCTGAACAGCTCGACCAGGGAGTCGCGGACGAACGCGTGGTCGTCCGCGAGCAGCACCGTGATCACGCGTCGCCTCCCCCCTCCGCGCCGTCGCGGTCGTGTCCTGGCGACCGGTCGGCCGTCGTGGTGCCGCCCCGCGGCACCGGGCCAGTGTGCCGACCGGCCCCCGGACGCGGACAGCCCGACCCCGGGGGGAGCCGACCCCCAACCGAGGGGGCCGACCGGAACCGGGCGGTGACCCAGCGTGAGCCCCGCTCAGTCGTGGGAGGCCGGGGGACGACCGTTCGGCTGCTCGAGGCCGGCGGGGTCCACCCGGCCGGCGAGGACGTCGCTGGCCAGGTCGTCGACCGTGCGGCCGGCGGCCCGGGCCGTGGCACGCAGCACGTCCAGGGCCGCCGGCGCGCTCAGCCGCCGGGCCATCGCGACGCGGCCGATGGCGGTCCAGACCCGCCCGCGGTCCCGTGCCGCCGGACCGTGCAGCCACGCCGGGCCCCCGCGCGGTGACCACGGTGCCCAGACGGCGGCGTCGCCGAGCGCCGCGCAGGTCAGGTCGCCCACGGCCATGGCCTCGAAGACGTCGAGCTCGGGGACGGTGCTCTCATCGGTGAAGAACAGGTCCATGGCGCCCGGGCCGGCCAGTGTCTCGCCGATCGGGAGGGCGACCACCGCCCGGTAGGGCGTGTGCCGGGCCAGCAGCCGCGCGAACGCCGGCCAGCGGCGCTGCAGGTCGGCGAACGCCGCGAACACCGGCTCCTGGCGCTGCTGGGCGGTCTCGCAGGGGCCGTCGCCGGCGGTGAACTGCAGCCGCTCGGCGAGGTCGGCGGTCGGCGAGCTGGCCCCGAGGGGGGCCCGGCCCCCCTCGCCGGCGGTCACGCTCAGCCCCGCGGCGTCCACACCGAGCGTCCGGGCGCAGGCGCGCGACAGCTGCACCGGGAGCAGCTCGGGGACGGCGAGATCGGGCTCGCGGACGTCCTCCAGCGCGACGCGGAAGCGCTCGGCGATCGACGACACGAACAGGATCATCCGCCACGCCGGGGCAAGGGAGGGTGCTGGGGTGTGTCCCGACCCGGATCAGTCCGCCGGCTGCTCCGACCGGTAGGTGTAGGCCGCCTCGCGCACCGCGTCGTCGGACTCCAGCCCCGCACCGAGGGCGCCGCCCACCGTCGCCAGTGAGCAGGTCAGCCAGGCCGGCTCCAGGGGCCCGCGCCGGGTGTGCGAGGCCTGGGGGAGGGTGGTGCCTCCTCAGCCCCGGGCCGCGATCACCGCGCTGTAGACGTCCACGGTCTGCTTGGCGATCGCCGGCCAGCCGAACTCGGTCAGCACCCGCTCCCGGCCGGCCTGGCCCATGCGGGCGGCCCGTTCCGGGTCGTGCAGCAGCTCGGTGACGCGCGCGGCGAGACCCGCCTCGAAGGCGGGGACGTCGTCGGGGTCGTAGGGGACCAGCAGGCCGGTCACCCCGTCGGCGACCACCTCGGGGATGCCGCCCACGGCGCTGGCGACGACCGCGGTGCCGCACGCCGCCGCCTCCAGGTTCACGATGCCCAGCGGCTCGTACACCGAGGGGACGACGAACACCGTCGCGCCGGTGATCAGCGGTACCAGCTGCTCGCGCGGCAGCATCGCCTCGATCCACACCACGCCGTCCCGCCGGGACTGCAGCTCGGCCACCGCGTCGGCGACCTGCTGCCGCTCGGCCGGGGTGTCGGCGGCGCCGGCGCACAGCACCAGCCCGGCGTCGTCGGGCAGCTGCTCGGCCGCCCCCAGCAGGTGGACGACGCCCTTCTGGCGGGTGATCCGGCCGACGAACAGCGCGTAGGGGCGGTCGGGGTCCACGCCGAGCGAGCGGACGACGTCGGGGTCGGGCACCGGCCGGTAGGCCTGGGCGTCCACCCCGTTGCCCACGACGTGCACGCGGGCCGGGGCGAGGTCGGGGTAGGCGTCGAGCACGTCGTCGCGCATGCCGTTGCTCACCGCGATGACCCCGTCGGCGGCGAGGTAGGCGGTGCGCTCCACCCAGGAGGAGAGCCGGTAGCCCCCGCCGAGCTGGTCGGCCTTCCACGGCCGGCGCGGCTCGAGCGAGTGCGCCGTCACCACGTGCGGGGTGCCGTGCACCAGCGAGGCGAACAGACCCGCGCCGTTGGCGTACCAGGTGTGGCTGTGCACCAGGTCGACGCCGGTCAGCGCCCCCGCGATCTCCACGTCCACCCCGAGCGCCTGCAGTGCGCCGTTGGCGCCCTGCAGCCCGGTGGGGACCTCGTGGCCGGTCGCGTCCGCCCGTGGCCCGCCGAAGCAGTGGACGTCGAGATCGGGTCCGTCGGGCAACGCGCGGAGCGCTGCCGCGAGGTGCTCCACGTGCACGCCTGCGCCGCCGTAGACGTCCGGCGGCCACTCCCGGGTCACCATGCCGATGCGCACGCACGCCACCCTAGGGGTGATTGGCGCGCACCGCGGTGGAGCGCCCGCGGCGAACAGCGGATACGTTGCCACCCATGCGTGGCGGTCCTCGGGTTCTCGGCATCGTCCTGGCCGGCGGTGAGGGCAAGCGGTTGGCCCCCCTGACGCAGGACCGGGCCAAACCGGCAGTGCCCTTCGGCGGGAACTACCGGCTCATCGACTTCGTCCTGTCCAACCTGGTCAACGCCGAGATCCGGCAGATCGCGGTGCTCACCCAGTACAAGAGCCACAGCCTCGACCGGCACATCACCACGACGTGGCGGCTCTCGCAGATGCTGGGCAACTACATCACCCCGGTGCCGGCACAGCAGCGGCTCGGCCCGCGCTGGTACACCGGCAGCGCCGACGCGATCTTCCAGAGCCTCAACCTGATCTACGACGCGCGGCCGGACATCGTCGTCGTCTTCGGCGCGGACCACGTGTACCGGATGGACCCGGGCCAGATGATCGACCAGCACCTGCGCACCGGCGCGGGCGTCACCATCGCCGGCCTGCGGGTGCCCCGCCACGAGGCCACCGAGTTCGGCGTCATCGACGCCGACGGCGAGGGCCGGGTGCTCGGCTTCCTGGAGAAGCCGGCCGACCCGCCCGGCCTGCCGGACTCGCCCGAGGAGAGCTTCGCCTCCATGGGCAACTACGTGTTCACCACCGACGCCCTGCTCGAGGCGCTCCGCAAGGACGCCGAGGACGAGCACTCGGTCCACGACATGGGCGGCTCGATCATGCCCATGTTCGCCGACGCCGGGGACGCCTGGGTCTACGACTTCTCCACCAACATCGTCCCCGGCGCCACCGAGCGCGACCACGGCTACTGGCGCGACGTGGGGACGATCGACGCCTACTTCGACGCGCACATGGACCTGGTCTCGGTCACCCCGGTCTTCAACCTCTACAACGACCGCTGGCCGATCCTGACCCTGCCGCCGCAGCAGCCGCCGGCGAAGTTCGTGCTCGGCGGACGGGCCGAGGAGTCGATGGTCAGCGCCGGTGCGATCATCGGCGGCGGCTCGGTGCACAACTCCGTGGTCTCGCCCGGGGTGCGCGTCGAGCGGGGCGCGCGGGTCGAGGACAGCGTGCTCATGGACGGCGTGTACGTCGGAGAGGGCGCCTATGTGCGGCGGGCGATCCTCGACAAGAACGTCGTCGTCCCCGACTGGACCCGCATCGGCGTCGACCTCGCCGCCGACCGCGAGCGCTACCACGTCAGCTCCGGCGGCGTGACGGTCCTCGGCAAGGGTGTCCGCGCCCAGCGCTGAAAGAGGACCCCCTGCCCCCACCGCTCGCAAGCTCGCGGCGGGACCCTGCAGGGGGCCGCCCGCCCTGGAGGGGCCACGTGGTGGAGCCCGTAATCCTCACGCTGCTCCTGGAGCCTGCGGCGCAGGAACGGTTCGACCGGCTCCGCGCGGCGCACTTCCCGGCCGGGCGCAACCACGTGGCCGCGCACGTCACGCTCTTCCACGCGCTTCCCGGCGAGCAGGTCGACGTGCGGTCGGCCGACCTCGCCGACGCGGTGCGCCGGCCCGCCTTCGACGTCGCCGTCACCGGTCTGCGGCTGCTCGGCCGCGGCGTGGCCTACACACTCGAGGCGCCGGAGCTGACCACGCTGCGCGCCGGGCTGGCGGCCGCCTGGGAACCGTGGCTCACCCCGCAGGACCGGCAGCGGCACGCACCGCACGTGACGGTGCAGAACAAGGTGGAACCGGCGGTCGCCCGCGCGCTGCGGGACCGGCTGGCCGCGGAGTTCGTCCCCCACCGGGTCGGCGCGCGCGGCCTGGGCCTGTGGCGCTACCTCGGCGGGCCGTGGGCGCCGATCGCGGAGTACCCGTTCCGCTGAGAAAGGGCCCGTCCTCCTCGAGAAGGACCCCGCTCTCCTCACCCCTCGCAAGCTCGGGGCGAGCCTCTGAGCGGGGCTGTCTGGGCTCGGCGCGAGCCTCGGGACGGGGCCGTCAGCGGCGGCGGGTGGCGACGAGCAGGCCCGCGCCGATCGGTAGGACGGCGGAGGTCAGGTCGTCGTGCTCGCGGACGGCGCGGGCGACGTCCCGCCAGGCCGTCGTCTGGTCGTCCCGTGCGCGGGGGTCGGCGATCCGGTCGCCGTCCAGGAGGCCGTGGCACACCACCGTCCCGCCGACCCGGACCAGCTCGACCAGCGCGCCCAGGTGCGCGGCGTACTGGGTGGGCGCCCCGGCGCAGACGACCATGTCGTAGGCGCCCGGCGAGAGGCGGGGGAGGACCTCCCCGGTCGTGCCGAAGATCATCCGGGTGCGGCCGGGCGGGTGGCCGGCGTCGGCGAACGCCCGGCGGGTGGCGCGCAGCGACTCGGCGTCGCTGTCGAGCACGGTCAGCACGCCGTCGGGCCGCATGCCCTCCAGCAGCCACAGCCCGGCGACGCCGCCGCCGCTGCCGATCGACACCACCGTGCGGGCCGCGGCCCCGGCGGCGAGGACGGCGAGGGTGGCGCCCACCGCGGGCGTCACGGGCGGCGCGCCGGCCAGCCCCGCCGCGCGGGTCCGGGCCGACACCAGTGCGGGGGTCTCGGCGGCGTAGCGGTCGGCGTAGGCCACGCCGTCCCGCCCGGGCGCCTCGGTGCTCACCGCTCGGCTCCGGGCTCGTCCCGCTCCCCGCTCGACGCCGTCGGTCGCCGGTGCGCCGGCCTCCGGGCAGCTCGCTGCGATGCTCGCTCCCCCGTCGTCCTCGAGGCGCTCATCACCGGCCGAGGGTAGTGGCCGAGCGGGTCGCCACCCCGCTGCCGGCGCAGCTGTGAGCTCCCTGTGAACGGGAACACCGCCCCGAGCCCGGCCCGTTGGACCTGTCGTGCGCCCTGAGAGAGCCGCCCCCGCCCGACCCACCGACGTCGGGGGGTCGACGACGGCTCCGGTCTGCGATCCTGGGACCGTGTCCGACGTTGCCGACCCCGCCCCCGCCGCGACCGACGTGTGGGTCGCGCCGAGCTGGGAGCAGGTCGTCCGCGACCACTCCGCACGCGTGTACCGGCTGGCCTACCGGCTCTCGGGCAACCCGCAGGACGCCGAGGACCTGACCCAGGAGACCTTCGTCCGGGTCTTCCGCTCGCTCGCCGACTTCTCGCCAGGCACCTTCGAGGGCTGGCTGCACCGCATCACCACCAACCTCTTCCTCGACATGGTGCGGCGCCGGCAGCGGATCCGGTTCGACGCCCTGCCCGAGGACACCGAGCGACTGCCCGGGACGGCACCCAGCCCCGAGCAGGTG
>DATIMX010000510.1:0-9248 GCA_035474935.1 Geodermatophilus sp.
GCCGGCTCCGGGACGGTCACCGCGCCCCCCGGCGTCGACATCGCGCGATCTCGCACGCAGGCAGCCCGCCGGACGTGCGAGATGGCGCGATCTCGACGGGGACGGACATCAGATCCACACCGGGCGCCGCGGCGCGGGGAGGCCGGTCTCCTCCTCGCAGCGGGCCAGCAGCTCCTCGATCGGCGGCCCCATGTCGAAGACCGGCAGCTCGGCCGGCCGGTCGGCCCGCATCTGGTCGCGCACCCGCTCGGTGGCCTCGGCGTCGACGACGAAGGAGCCACTGCCGTCCTCGGTCACGCAGACGCCGTACCGCTCGGCGCCCCGGACCGTCACCAGCCCGCGGCGCACCTCGAGCGCCACCAGCTCGGGGTCGCGCTCGAGCGGGTCGCCCCACCCGCCGCCACCCCAGGTGACGAAGTGGAGGACGTCGCCGGGCGCCACGGGCACCCCGTGGCACTTCGAGGGCAGCACCTCGCGGGTGCCGTCGGCCCGGTCGATCCACTTGCGGCCACGGGCGCCGGGGTGCCCGCCGTTCACGCCCCACGGGTAGGTCAGCCAGCGGTCGTCGTGGATGGCGATCTCGCCGGACTCCTCGAAGACGTAGGCCACGTCGACGCCGTTGCCGCCGCGGTGCAGGCCGGGGCCGCCGGTGTCGGCGACGGTCTCCCACTTCTCGATCCGCAGCGGGTAATAGGATTCCAGGTACTCGCAGGGGATGTTGACGAAGCTCGGCCACAGCGAATGCCCGTCGGGACCGTCGCCGAGCGGCCGGCCGGGGATGCCGCCGAAGCCGATCGAGTAGAGCTGGAACCACTCCCCCTTCCGCTCGCCCTGCGAGTAGTGGCCCGAGTACATGAAATGCGGCGAGGAGGAGAACCCGGCGGCGTTCAGCAGCGCCGGGTTGGTCTGCCCGAGCAGCCCGCCGAACAGGTCGAAGACCCGGCCGATGCCGTGGTTGCGGCCCGACAGAGCGGCCGGGAACTTCGGCTTCCAGTAGGAGCCGTCCGGGATGGTGACGTCGACCAGCGGGTAGAAGCCGTCGTTCCAGAGGATCTGCGGGTCGGCGACGGTGATCATGTAGATCCCGAAGAACATCCGGGTCAGGTTCTCGTTGATGTAGTAGTTGATCGGCCCCACCGCCTGCGGGGACGAGCCGGTGAAGTCGATGTGCACCTTGTCGCCGGTGCGGGTCAGCGACATCTTCAGCTCGTACGGCCCGTTCCCGACGCCGTCGTCGCAGATGTAGTCGGTGAACGAGAGCGTGCGCCCCTCCTCGAACACCACCGACAGCAGCACCTTCATGGCGTCGTGGTTGCGCTGCAGCAGCGCGTCGAGCGCCGACAGATAGGTGCCGGTGCCGAACCGGTCGCACATCTCGACCACCCGGCGCGACGCCGTGCGGCAGGCCGCGACCAGGCCGTTGAGGTCGGCGCGGTTCCAGTCGGGCTTGCGGACCTGGTTGAGGATGATCCGCAGCGCGTCCTCGTTCGGGACCCCCTTCTTGTAGAGCTTGAAGGGCGGGATGACCACCCCCTCCTCGTAGATGGTGGTCGCGTCCGTGGGCATGGACGACGGCGTCTTGCCGCCGACGTCGGACATGTGCCCGAACATCGACGCCCAGCCGACGATGCGGCCCTCGTGGAAGATCGGGACGACGACCAGCCAGTCGTTGGCGTGGCTGATGGCGGCGCCGCAGGAGTAGGGGTCCGACGTCAGCAGGACGTCGCCCTCCTCGATGGTGCCGTCGAAGCCCTCGAGGAAGTCGGGGATGGAGAGGCCGAACTGGCCGACGACCATCTTCCCGCTGGGGTCGCCGATGAGCGGGAACTCGTCGTGCTGCTCGCGGATGCCCGGGGACAGCGCGGTGCGGAACAGCACCTCGTCCATCTCGTACCGGGCGTTGCGCAACCCGTTCTCGATGAGGTCGAGGGTCACCGGGTCGACGTCGACCCGCTCGACGGCGCCGGTCGCGGTCTCGATGATCCGTGCCATGTCTTAGCCCTCCACCGGGTTGATGAGCAGGCTGCCCGAGAGGTGCACGGTGGCCGCGTGCCCGGGCAGGACGAGGGTCGTGGAGTCCATCTCGGTGACGATCGCCGGACCGGTCACCACATCGCCGGCACGCAGCCGCCCCCGGTCGTAGACCGACGCGGTCACCTGTTCCCCGCCGACGTGGATCGGGTGCTCGGTGACCAGCGCGCCCTTCGGGTCGCCGTCCCCCGACTCGAGGTGCACGGGCGCGACGTCCGGGCGCGGGCCGGTGACGGTGGCGCGGGCGTTGACCAGCTCGTGGTCGACGTCGAGGAGGAACGAGAAGAGCCGGTCGTGCTCGGCGTCGAAGGCCTTCCCCAGCTTCGTCAGGGCGTCCGTGCTGCCCTCATCCGCCCCACCGTCGTCCGCCAGCCAGGCCGGGTCGACGGTCACCGGGATCTCGAAGCCCTGACCGTGGTAGCGGACGTCGACCTGGTAGCCGACCGTCTGCTCCTCCCGCGGCAGCCCCTGGGCGGCCAGCCGCCCGCCGGCGTCGTCGGCGAGCTCGCGCAGGACCTGTGCCAGCTCGGCACCGGTCAGCTGGCCGAACCGGCGCAGCACGGTGCGGGCGGACTCGTCGCGGCGGCTGGTGGTGGCGTCGCCCAGTGCGCACAGCAGCCCCGGGCCGGGCGGGACGATCACCGGCCACGCCCCGGTGAGCCTGCCGAGCGCGTTGGCGTGCAGCGGGCCGGCGCCGCCGAAGGCGACGAGGGCGAAGTCGCGCGGGTCGAAGCCCTGCTGCACCGACACCAGGCGCAGGCCGCCGAGCATGTTCTCGTTGACGATGTCGACGATGCCGGCGGCCGCGGCCTCCGGGGAGTCCAGCCCCATCGCCTCGGCGACCTTGCCCACCGCGGCCCGCGACGCCTCGACGTCCAGGGTGATCTCCCCGCCGGCCAGCGACGAGGGCAGGTAGCCGAGGACGACGTTGGCGTCGGTGACGGTGGGCTCCACCCCGCCCTTGCCGTAGGCAGCCGGCCCGGGGTCGGCGCCGGCCGACTGGGGGCCGACCCGCAGGGCCCGGGTCAGCTCGGGCACGTGCGCGATCGAGCCGCCGCCGGCGCCGACGGTCCGGACGTCGACGCTCGAGGCCCGCACCGACAGGTCGCCGACCTTGGTCTCCCGGCCGATCCGCGGGTCGAGGTCGCGGACCAGCGCGACGTCGGTCGAGGTGCCGCCCATGTCGAAGGTGATCAGGTCGCGATGGCCGCACTGCTCGGCCACCCACACAGCGCCGGTGACCCCGCCGGCCGGGCCGGACAGCAGCATGGTCACCGGAGCCGCGACCGCGGCGTCGGCCGACTGCAGCCCGCCGTCGCTGCGCAGGATGGACAGCTCGCCGGTCACCCCGCCCTGGCGCAGGCCGGACGACAGGTGCTGCACGTAGCGGGCCACCTGCGGCTGGACGTACCCGTTGGCGACGGTGGTGAGCGTCCGCTCGTACTCGCGCAGCTCGGGCAGGACGTCGGAGGAGAGCGACACCGGGACGCCGGGCAGCACCTCGGCCGCGATCGCGCCGATCCGCTGCTCGTGCGCGGGGTCGGCGAAGGAGTTGATCAGCGAGACGGCGAGGGCCTGCACGCCCCGGCCGGCCAGCCGCTGCAGCTGCTGCCGGACGTCGTCCTCGTCGAGCGGGCGCACCACCGAGCCGTCGCTGGCGATCCGCTCGTCGACCTCGACGGTGTTCTCCAGGTCGGCCAGCGGCTCGGGTTTGGGCCAGATGATCCAGCCGGCCAGTCCGCCGGGCACGAACGAGCGTGCGATCTGCAGCACCTGCCGGAAGCCCCTGGTGGTGAGCAGCCCGACGGTGGCGCCCTTGCCCTCGAGGATGGCGTTGGTCGCGACCGTGGTGCCGTGCAGCACCTGGGCGACCTCGCTCATCGCGATGCCGGCGTCGGCGCAGACCTTCTCGATGCCGTGCAGCACCCCGACGGCCTGGTCGGCCGGCGTCGACGCGGTCTTGGCCCGCCAGGTGGCCCCGCTGCCCTCGTCGACGAGCAGGACGTCGGTGAAGGTGCCTCCGACGTCGACTCCGAGCCGGTAACTCATGCGGACTCCTCTTCTCGGGCTGCCTGCTCTGCGATCTGCACACCGGCCGCCCGCACCATCACGGCGCGTGCGTTGGCGATGTGCGAGGTCATGACGGCACGGGCCCACTCGGGGTCACCCGCGCGGAGGGCGGCGACGATCTCGCTGTGGTGGGCGAGGCTGCGGCGCAGCGACGCCTCGTCGTAGGTGAGGAAGTTGCGGCGCACGATGGGCGGGTGGATCGCCGCGGCCAGCGCGGTGGCCAGGGTGGGGTGCGCGGCGAGGGCGACGAGCCGGTCGTGGAAGGCGCGGTTGAGCGGGACCAGCGCATCGAGGTCCTGTCCCGGGCCGGGGGTGCCGACCTCGTGCATGCGCCGCGCGAGGGCGTCGAGCTCGTCGACGTCGGCAGGCGCGGCGTTGGGGACGGCGTGCGCGGTCAGCTGCGGCTCGAGGACCGCGCGCAGGTCGAAGACGCCCTCGAGCTCGGCGACGGTCCAGGTGACCACCCGCGCGCCGCGGTTGGGTGCGATCTCGACCAGGCCCTCGGCGGCCAGCCGGGACAGCGCCTCGCGCACCGGCGTGCGGCTGACCCCCAGCCGGTCGGCGATCTCGACCTCACCGAGGCGCGCGCCCGGGGCCAGCTCGCCGCCCATGATCAGGTCGCGGAGGGTCGCGAGCGCCCGTTCGGCGGACGTCACGGGACGTGTCACGGATCACACCCTCTGAAGATTGCATGCAATCTAGGCCCCACGCGTCGCCGGCACAAGAGTTGCGATGAAGCGACACCGACCTATTCGCGCCTGTTGCGGTCCACGTCACAGGGGGTGCAGACTGCTCGCCATCGATGGCGCCTCACGTCGGGCGTTGTATGCAGGAGACCCCGTGAGCGTCCCGACACCCGGCATCCCCGGCTGGATCGTCCGGCCGACCTCCGAGGAACGAGGACAGGTCATGGTCTCTGCAACGCTCACGCGTCCGGCCGACCAGGTCGCGACCTACGGGTACCTGGTGAACCTCGTCGAGCGGTACTTCTCCTGCGTCGACGACAACGACCTCGACGGCGTGCTCGACTGCTTCACCGAGGACGCCGTCCTCACCATCCAGTCCGCGCACGCCACGCACACCGGTCGCGACGGCGAGCTGCGGCGGATGTACGAGGACCTGTTCGCCACGTACGCGCCGCGGATGCGCCACATCCACTTCACCCACGTGGCCGACCCGGCGAACAACCGGATCGCCTCGCAGTTCACCGTCGAGCTGACCGACACGGAGGGCAACGAGGTCACGCTCACGAACTGCAACTTCTTCTACCTGGAGGGCCTGCGCTTCCGGCGGGTCTTCGTCTACATGAGCGACGGCGTCAACGTCCTGCACTGAGCGTGCCGCGTACGTTCCGCAGAGCTGTACACGACGGAGGAGGCCGACATGGGGGACCTGCTGGAGAACGGCCGCGCACCGCGGGCCCGGCTCCGCGAACTGCTCGCGGCCTCCGCGCCCCTCGTGGCGCCGGGCGCCTACGACGCGCTGTCGGCCCGGCTGGTGGCGCAGGCCGGTTTCGACGCCGTCTACATGACCGGCTTCGGGACGACGGCCTCGCTCATCGGCCGCCCGGACGTCGGCCTGCTCAGCGGTGCGGAGATGGTGGACAACGCCCGCCGGATCGCCGCCGCCGTGGACGTCCCGGTCATCGCCGACGCCGACACCGGGTACGGCAACGCGCTCAACGTCGTCCGCACCGTGCAGCTCTACGAGCAGGCCGGCGTCGCCGGCATCCAGCTCGAGGACCAGGTCATGCCCAAGAAGTGCGGGCACATGAGCGGCAAGGCGCTGATCGGGGTCGACGAGATGGTCGGCAAGGTGCGCGCCGCCGTCGCTGCCCGCCGCGACCCCGACCTGGTGCTCATCGCGCGCACCGACGCGGTGGCGGTCAGCGGGGTGGACGACGCGCTGGAGCGGGCCCGCGCCTACGCCGACGCGGGCGCGGACCTGCTCTTCGTGGAGGCGCCCACGAGCGAGGCCGACGTCGAGCGGGTGGCGAAGGAGCTCGCGGGTGTGGCGCCGCTGGTCTTCAACTGGGCCGAGGGCGGGCGCACTCCCCCGCTGTCCCTGGCGCGCATGACCGAGCTCGGCTTCGCGCTGGTGATCTACCCGATCGGCACCCTGCTGGCCGCGACGGCGGGGATCCGCTCGCTGCTGGCGACGCTGCGCCGCGACGGCGTCCCCTCGCTCGACGGGTTGCCGTCGTTCGGCGAGTTCACCGACCTCATCGGCCTCCCGGAGGTGCAGGAGTTGGAGCAGCGCTTCGGCACCGCCTGATCCCGACCCCCGGGCCCCGGTCTCCCGTGCTCAGCCCCTGCTTCCTCCTGGGTGCAGGGGCTGAGGTTGTCCACCCCTGCTGACAGGAGGAAGCAGGGGTGGAGGTCACGGAGCGGGGGCTACAGGCCGCCGGCCTCGGTCGGCTCGGCGCAGAAGACCGTGCCGGGCTCGGTCTCCAACCCGCCGATCCACAGCGCGACCTCGGTCGACTCGAAGCCGGTGCAGACGTCGGGGTCGGCCATGAACGCGGGGTAGTCCATCTGCTCGTCCTCGATCCCGACGATGCGGTACTCGGCCTCGGACGAGCCGCAGTCGACGACGTCGAAGCTGGTCGCCCCCCGCATCTGCACGCAGTCATCGACCTCCGGGGCGCCCCAGCCCAGCCAGCCGCCCAGGGTGCCCAGGCCCACGACGACGGCCACCGCGATCGGCGCGCCGACCCGCAGCCACGTCTTCGCCCTCCCGGGTGCCGAGCCGGGCACCGCGGAGGCACCGCCCTGCGGCGGGTCCCAGGGCCCCGGCTGCTGCTGCGGGACCCAGGACCCCTGGGCGGCACCCTGGGGAGCCGGGGTGGGCTGAGCCGGGTCGGGCTGCGGGCCGACGGGGCCGGTGCCCGGGTCGGTGGAGGTCATGGTCGCTCCCGAGGGTGCGGCGGTCAGTGGTCCCGCAGAGACTCGCCACGCTCCCCTGCCGCCCTGCGGCACACACGCGGGCGGTGGGCACCGATCCGGGCACGGACCGTCCCGGCCGTGCCTCCGACCCCAGCCGTCCCACCCCTCCCCGGAAGCTCTCCCCCTGCCCACAGTGCGGGGCAGGGGGAGAGCTTCCGGGGAGGAACGTGCTGCGGCTCCCGACCGCGGGCCGGCAGAGGGGATCAGCGCCCGGTCCACCGCGGTGCGCGCTTCTCGCGCTGCGCGGCGATGCCCTCCTTGCGGTCCTCGGACAGGTACGGGTTCGGGCCGACGTCCAGCCGCAGCGCCTGCCACAGCGGCAGCTCCAGGCCCTTGACCGCGGTCGCCTTCATGCGGCGCACCGACAGCGGGGCGTTCGCGGCGATCGCGTCGGCCAGCCCGAGCGCGGTGGGCAGCACGTCGTCCGCCGGCACGAGGCGGTTGACCAGCCCCCACCGCTCGGCGACCTCGCTGGTCACGTACTCGCCGGTGTAGAGCAGTTCCAGGGCGATGCCCATGGGGATCCGCTTGGGCAGGACGACGGAGCCGAAGTTGGCGCCCATGCCGATCTTCGCCTCGGGCAGCCCCATGCGGACGCCGGTCGCGGCGACCCGCAGGTCACAGGCCAGCGCCAGCTCGAACCCGCCGGCCACGGCGGCACCGGCGATCGCCGCGACCACCGGCACCGGTACCTCGGTGACCACCTCGAACAGCGCGCGGGTGGGCCGGTCCATGGGCGGGCGGAAGCGCTCGCCGCGGCGGTCCAGCTCGCGGATCTCGTCGAGGTCGAACCCGGCGCAGAACGCCGGCCCGTTGGCCGCGAGGACGACCGCGCGGACGTCGCCGTCCTCCCCGCAGCGCAGCAGCTCCTCGACCAGGTCGGCCTGCAGCGCGCTGGACAGCGCGTTGCGGCGCTCCGGGCGGTCCAGGGTGAGCACACGGACGTGCCCGCGCTCCTCGACGACGAGTCCGGACTCCCGGCGCTGTGCATCAGCCATGCCGGCAGCCTCTCAGTCGACCAGGTCCAGGACGGCCCCGACGATCGAGTCGACGTCGAGGCCGTGGTGCCGGTAGACGCTCTCGAGGTCGCCGCTCTGCCCGAAGGCCGTGACGCCCAGGTGGGTGGCCGGCACGCCGCGGACGCCGGCCAGGAACGCCAGCGTGTGCGGGTGCCCGTCCAGGAGGGTGACCATCGGCGCCGCCCGCTCCGCCGCGAAGACGCTGTCGAGCACCCAGCCGGAGGCCTCGTCGAGCCCGCGACGGCCCTGCAGCGCCCGGAACAGCAGGCCGGGGCTGGTCACGCACACCACGTCGGCCCCGAGACCCAGTGCCTCCAGGCGCTCGGCGGCGGCGAGCGCCTCGGGCACCGGGGCACCCATGGCCACGAGCGTCACCACCGGCCGGGCGGACCGGCGCAGCGGGTAGGCACCGGCGACGACCTGCCTGCGGCGCCGCTCGCGGGCGGCCGGATCGGCCGGGACGGCGGCCAGGGCCTGGTCCACCGGCCGGGTGGACAGCCGCAGGTACGCCGACGACCCGCCGGGCCGGCCCAGCTGGGACAGCGCGGCGAGCAGGCACCACTCGGTGTCGAGGGCGAACGCCGGCTCGTAGCTGGTGCAGCCGGGTTGCTCCAGCCCGACCGACGGCGTGGTGATCGACTGGTGCGCACCGCCCTCGGGGGCCAGCGTCACGCCCGACGGCGTCCCGACGAGGATCGACTGCCCGCCCGCGTAGATGCCGAACGACCACGGCTCCAGCGCCCGCTCGACGAACGGGTCGTAGAGCACGCCGATCGGCAGCAGCGGCTGCCCCCAGCGGCTCCAGGTCGCGCCGAGCTCGCCGATGGCGCCGACCAGGTTGGTCTCGGCGATGCCCAGCTCGATGTGCTGGCCGGAGGGGCGCTCGCGCCAGTGCAGGATCGTCTCGGCGTCGTCGGCGAACCAGTTGCGCCGGTCCTCGTGCGACCAGACGCCGACCTTGTTCACCCAGCCGCCGAGGTTGGTCGAGGAGCTGACGTCGGGGCTGACCGTGACCACCCGCCGGCCCACCTCGGGCGCGGCCCGGTTGAGGTCGAGCAGGGTGCGGCCCAGCGCCGCCTGCGTGGTCGCCGTCCCCGACGGCGTGCGGCCCAGGTCGGGAGGCACCGGCGGGGCGGCCTGCGCCTCGTACGCCCGGCGGCGCAGCCGCTGGGCCGCGTCGCGC
>DATIMX010000511.1:0-2703 GCA_035474935.1 Geodermatophilus sp.
CCGGCGCCGCCGCGGCCGCGCAGCCCGGAGTCCTTGACCAGGCCGACCAGCTCCTCGGGGGTCATGGACAGCGCGGTGCGCAGCGCGGTGTAGCCGTCGAGCCGCTCGTAGGTGGCCAGCCGCCAGGACTGCGGCTCGGCCCAGCGGGAGGTCAGCACGGGTGCGAGGGGCATGTCACGCCTTCCCGTCGGCTCGGGGTGGATTCGGGCTGGGCGAGACAGGAGGACTGGTGCCGGTGGCCGGCTCGGCGGCGGGCGGGTTCTCCGTGCCGGCCCGCTGCCGACCCCGCGGCTGCCCGTACTCGGCCCCCTTGTCGGGGTGGGTCTGAGCGGCACCGGCCCGCTCGGCGGGAGTGTCGGCCGAGGCGACGCGGGCGTCGGCGGCCTCCTCCTCCGGGGTCTCGCCGGTGCGGCCGGAGGGCCGTGTCGTCTCGCGCGGCTCGGTCCCGGCCGGCTCGGCGTCCTCGGCCGGCGGGCGCCCGGGCAACGGCGGAGCGGACTCGCCGCGCTCGGCGGCCAGCCGCAGCCCGGCCAGCGTCGGGCCGATGGAGCCCTCGGCGTCGATCGCCGCCGCACGGGCGTCCGCGCCGCCGTACTGGTCGAAGCCGGCCAGCTGGCGGGAGATCCCGCGGAAGTCGGTCAGCGGGGCACCGCGGGTGGGGTGCGGCTTCTCCCCGCGGCGCAGCGCGGCGACCAGCGCGCGGGCGCTCTCGACGTCCTGCTGGTCGTAGAACTCGTAGTCGACGGTGACCACCGGCGCGTAGTCGCAGGCGGCCAGGCACTCGGCGTGCTCGAGGGTGACCGAGCCGTCGGCGGCGGTCTCGTCGTGGTGGACGCCGAGGTCGGCGCTGAGGGCGTCGAAGATCCGCTGACCGCCCAGCACGCTGCACAGCGTGTTGGTGCAGACGCTGACCAGGTGCCGGCCGGTGGGACGGCGCTTGTACATCGTGTAGAAGGTCGCGACCGCACCGACCTCGGCCTTGGTCAGGCCCAGCTCCTCGGCGCACAGCGCCACGCCCTCGGGCGAGACGTAGCCCTGGTGGCTCTGGACCAGGTGCAGCATCGGCAGCAGCGCCGAGCGCGGCTGCGGGTAGCGGGCGATGATCTCCCGCGCCTCGAGCCGGACCTGCTCGGTCAACGGCGGCAGGTCCGCGGCGGCCGGCTCGACCGGGCTGGAGTCCAGCCCGGTGACCGCCGTCCCCTCGGCACTGCCGGGGAGCGCGCTCATCGGTCCACCCCTCCCATGACCGGGTCCAGGGAGGCGATCGCGGCGATGACGTCGGCGATCATGCCGCCCTCGCTCATCGCCGCCGTGGCCTGCAGGTTGACGAAGCTGGGGTCGCGCACGTGCACCCGCCACGGTCTGGTGCCGCCGTCGCTGACCACGTGGTAGCCGAGCTCGCCGCGCGGGGACTCGATGGGCACGTAGACCTGACCGGCCGGCACCCGGAAGCCCTCGGTGACCAGCTTGAAGTGGTGGATCAGGGCCTCCATCGACTGCCCCATGATGTGCTCGACGTGCGCCAGGGAGTTGCCCATGCCGTCGGGCCCGAGGGAGAGCTGCGCGGGCCAGGCGATCTTCTTGTCCTCGACCATGACCGGACCGGGCTCCAGCCGGTCCAGCGCCTGCTCGACGATCTTCATCGACTCGTTGATCTCGGCCATGCGGACCAGGTAGCGGCCCCACGCGTCGCAGGTGTCGGCGGTCGGCACCTCGAAGTCGTAGGTCTCGTAGCCGAGGTAGGGCTCGACCTTGCGCAGGTCCCACGGCAGCCCGGCGGCGCGCAGCACCGGCCCGGTGACGCCGAGCGCCACGCAGCCGGTCACGTCGAGGTAGCCGGCGTCCTCGAGCCGGGCCTGCCAGATCGGCTGACCGGTGAGCAGTTTGTGGAAGTCGGCCACCCGGGCCGGCATGACCTCGAGGAACTCCCGGATGTGCTCGACCGCGCCGGGCGGGAGGTCCTGCGCCAGGCCGCCGGGGCGGATGTAGGCGTGGTTCATCCGCAGGCCGGTGATCTCCTCGAGCAGGTCGAGGACCAGCTCGCGCTCGCGGAAGCCGTTGGTCATCCCGGTGAGCGCGCCCATCTCCATGCCGAAGGTGGCCAGCGCGACCAGGTGCGAGGCGATCCGGTTGAGCTCCATGACCAGGACGCGGATGGTCCGCGCCCGCTGCGGCACCTCGACGCCGAGCAGCTTCTCGACCGCCATGGAGTAGCCGGCCTCGTTGTAGAGCGGGGACAGGTAGTCCATCCGCGTCACGAAGGTCGTGCCCTGGACCCAGTTGCGGTACTCGGTGTTCTTCTCGATCCCGGTGTGCAGGTAGCCGATGACCACCCGCGCCTTGGTGACCGTCTCACCCTCGAGGTCGAGCACCAGCCGCAGGACGCCGTGGGTGGAGGGGTGCTGCGGGCCCATGTTCACGACGAGGCGTTCCTCGCCGTAGGCCTCGGTGCCCAGCGTCTGGTCCCAGTCGCCACCGGTGACGGTGTAGACGCGACCCTCGGTCGTCTCCCGGGAGCCGGCGTAGGGGTCGGCCGGGTTGTACGTGGTGCTCATCGTGTGCGCCTCACCGGTAGGTCCGCCGCGTGTCCGCGGCGTCGTGACGATCCGCATGACGCCAGGTCCCGGCTCATCGGTAGCTCCTGCGCGTGTCGGGCGGGGGGATCGTGGCGTCGTGGTACTCGACCGGCACGCCGCCGAGCGG
>DATIMX010000512.1:0-10049 GCA_035474935.1 Geodermatophilus sp.
CCCAGGACCGCCCCGGTGTCGGGGTCGTGCACGGGCGCGGCCACGCAGGTCCACGAGTGGTAGGTGCGGACCAGGTGCTCGGCGGAGTGGATCTGCACCGGCGCGTCCACCGCCAGCGTGGTGCCCATCGCGTTGGTCCCGATGGCGGCCTCGCTCCAGTTGGTGCCCGGGAACAGGCCGACCCGGTCGGCCGGGCCGAGCAGCTCGACGGCACCCTCCCGCCAGAGGACGTGGCCCGCGGCGTCGGTGACGAGCACGAGGTGCACCGCGTCCTCGGCGATGCCGACGAGGCTGTCCCGGATCAGGGGCATGACGGCGCCCAGCGGGTGGGCCGCCCGGATGTCGCGGAGCTCGTCGGGGGCGTGCACCACCGGCGGCGTCCGGCGGTCGGGGTCGACGCGGGCCGCGAGGCTGCGCTCCCAGGAGGCGGACACGACCGGGCGTGGCGCCCGGCGGACCGGGCCGCTGCCGAGCACGGCGTCGAAGGTCTCGGCGAGCTGCCTGGCGTGGGCGGCGGCATCGGGACCGACGACGTCGGGGCCGGTGCAGGGGAGCCGGTGCGGGGCAGAGCGGGTCATGACACCCCCGAGCGTCCTCGCCGGGCGGGCGGCGCCGGCCTGCCGGGGATCATCACCCATGACCGTCCGGCCAGCAAGGTGCGCCGGAGGAGCCGACCTCAGCCCTCCAGCGCGGCGGCGGCCGCCTTCGCGACGGTGACGTCCTGCTCCACCGACCCCGCGCTGACGCCGACGGCGCCCACGATCTCGCCGTCGCGGTACAGCGGCACGCCGCCGCCGAAGGCCACGAGGCCGCCGGCGGTCTGCTCGAGCCCGTAGAGCTCCGCGCCGGGCTGCACCAGCGGGGTGAGGGCCTCCGTCGGGAGGGCCATGAGGATCGAGGTGACCGCCTTGCGGGTGGAGATGTCGATGCTCGCCTTGATCGCCCCGTCCATCCGTCCGAACGCCAGCAGGTGACCGCCGTCGTCGACGACGGCGATGTTCATCGGCTGGCCGATCTCGTCGGCACGGGCGATCCCGGCGTCCAGGACGCGGCGGGCGGAGTCGTACGTCAGCGAGGCACCCATGTCCGGGGAGCAAACCGCACCGGGCCGGACCGGACACCTCTCCGGTCGGGCAGGTCCCGGCCCCTCCGGGTGGACAGGTCCCGGTCGGAACCGGAGGAGAGCAACGTCGGTGCAACGTGGCGCGTGCCACAGTGGGCCGACGTCGTGACGCCCCACCGAGGAGTGAGCCTGCGATGAGCGCTTCGCCGCCTCCCGAGCTGACCGCTGCGGACTACCCCCTGTCGATCAACCGGCCGGAGCTGCTGCGCACGCCCAGCGGCAAGCCGATCACGGCACTGACCATGGACGCGGTGGTCTCCGGCGAGCTGTCGCCCGAGGACCTGCGGATCACCCCGGAGACCCTGCAGCTGCAGGCGCAGCTCGCCGACGCCAGCGGCCGGCCCCAGCTGGCCGCGAACTTCCGCCGGGCCGCCGAGATGACGGCCATCCCCGATGCCGAGGTGCTCGCGATGTACAACGCGCTGCGCCCGCGGGCCTCGACCGGCGCAGCCCTCGAGGAGATGGCCGACCGGCTGGAGCGCACCTACTCGGCGCCGGTCTGCGCGGCCCTGGTCCGCGAGGCCGCCGAGGTCTACGAGCGCCGCGGCCTGCTCGCCCGCCCCGTCGCCGACCCCGACCAGTGAGAGAGGGCTCCCGCAGATGACCACCACCGCGCCCCGGCCGACCGGCGCCGCCGGCAAGCAGTCGCTGAGGACCGAGATCCTCGAGGCCCGCCCGGTCAACCTCGACGGGTTCGTCGAGGAGTGGCCCGAGAAGGGCCTCGTCGCCATGGAGAGCGAGTTCGACCCGGCGCCCAGCGTGCGGGTCGAGGGCGGTCGGATCGTCGAGCTCGACGGCAGGTCGCGTGACGCCTTCGACTTCATGGACACCTTCATCGCCAACCACGCGATCGACGTCGCGTCGGCCGAGGCGTCCATGGCCATCCCCTCGGCCCAGATCGCGCGGATGCTCATCGACCCGGGGGTCTCCCGCGACGAGGTGCTCGCGGTGACCCGCGGTCTCACGCCGGCCAAGGTCCTCGACGTCGTCAAGCTGATGAACGTCGTGGAGATCATGCAGGGGATGCAGAAGATGCGTGCCCGTCGCACACCGGCGAACCAGGGGCACTCCACCAGCGCCCGGGACAACCCGATCCAGGTCGCCGCGGACGCCGCCGAGGGAGCCCTGCGCGGGTTCGCCGAGCTGGAGACGACGCTGGGGGTCCTGCGGTACGCCCCCCTGGTGGCCATCGCGTTGCAGGTGGGCGCCCAGGTCGGCCGGGGCGGCGTGCTCACGCAGTGCGCGCTGGAGGAGGCCACCGAACTCGAGCTCGGGATGCGCGGCATCACCGCCTACGCGGAGACCATCTCGATCTACGGCACCGAGTCGGTGTTCGTCGACGGGGACGACACCCCGTGGTCCAAGTCGTTCCTGGCCGCGGCCTACGCCTCGCGCGGGATCAAGATGCGCTTCACCTCGGGGACCGGGTCCGAGGTGCAGATGGGCAACGCCGAGGGCAAGTCGATGCTGTACCTGGAGATCCGCTGCATCCTGATGGCCAAGGGGGCCGGGGTGCAGGGGCTGCAGAACGGCTCGATCAGCTGCATCGGCGTGCCCGGGGCGGTGCCTGGCGGCCTCCGGGCGGTGGCCGCGGAGAACCTGGTGGCCAGCATGGTCGACCTGGAGTGCGCGTCGGGGAACGACCAGTCGTTCTCGCACTCGGCCATGCGCCGAACGGCGCGGGCGATGCCCCAGATGCTCCCGGGCACCGACTTCGTGTGCTCGGGGTACTCGTCGGTCCCGAACGCCGACAACATGTTCGCCGGTTCGAACTTCGACACCGAGGACTTCGACGACTGGAACACCATCCAGCGGGACTTCCAGGTCGACGGGGGGCTCCGGCACGTCCGCGAGAACGAGATCCTCGCCGCCCGCAACAAGGCGGCCCGCGCGCTGCAGGCGGTCTTCGCCCACCTCGACCTCCCGCCGATCACCGACGACGAGATCGAGGCGGCCACCTACGCCAACTCCTCGAACGACTACCCGCTCCGGGACGTGCTCGCCGACCTCAAGGGCGCGCAGTCCGTGATGGACCGGGAGATCACCGGCCTGGACCTGGTCAAGGGCCTGGAGTCGGCCGGCTTCCACGACGTCGCGGAGAATCTGCTCACCGTCCTGCGCCAGCGGGTGTCCGGTGACCTGCTGCAGACCTCCGCCGTCCTGACAGCGGACTTCACCCCGCTGTCGGCGATCAACGACCCCAACGACTACGCCGGTCCGGGCACCGGGTACCGGCTCCAGGGCGAGCGCTGGGAGCAGCTCAAGAAGCTGCGCCACGTCACGTCGTCGACCAACCCCGAGACCGAGGTGGGCTGAACGATGACCACTCCGACGACGACCGCGCCGGAACGCACGGTCAGCCTCCGGGAGGTGGGCCCCGCTCGGCGCGGCACCCGCCCCGACGAGGTCGTCATCGCGCTGTCCCCGGCCTTCGCCGGGCACTTCACCAGGACGATCGTCGACGTCCCGCACGCCGAGGTGCTCCGCCAGCTGATGGCCGGCGTCGAAGAACAGGGCGTGACGGCTCGGCTGGTGCGGGTGCTCGACACCGCAGACCTGGCGGCCATCTCGCACACCGCGGCGAGGCTGTCCGGGTCGGGGATCTCGGTGGGCGTGCTCTCCCGCGGCACGACGATGATCCACCAGAAGGACCTGCCGCGGCTGAGCAACCTGGAGCTCTTCCCGCAGTCCCCGCTGCTCGACGCCCCGGTGTTCCGGATGATCGGCTCGAACGCCGCGCAGTACGCCAAGGGGGAGTCCCCGCAGCCGGTGCCGACCCGGAACGACCAGATGGCCCGCCCCCGCTGGCAGGCCAAGGCGGCACTGCTGCACCTGAAGGAGTTCGACTGCATCGAGGCGGGCCGGGGTCCGGTGGAGGTCGAGGCCGTCTTCGGTCCGGGCACCACCGGCTGAGGTGGACGCACGCGAGGGTGGCCCGCCGGAGGGGCTGCTCGTCGTCGGCGTCGACATCGGCAACTCGACGACCGAGGCGTGCCTGGCCGTCGTCGCGCCCGACGGCTCGATCACCTACCTGGGCACCGACCTGACCCGGACCACCGGTGTGAAGGGCACCCCGGACAACACCGAGGGCGCCCTCAAGGCGATCCGCGGCGCCCTCGCCAGGGCCGGCCGGAGCGCCGGCCAGGTCGAGACCGTGCTGCTGAACGAGGCGACGCCGGTGATCAGCGGCCTGGCCATGGAGACGATCACCGAGACGATCATCACCGAATCGACGATGATCGGGCACAACCCCACCACTCCGGGTGGTGAGGGGCTCGGCGTCGGCACCACGCGGTCGATCGGCGAGCTGGGAGAGCAGCAGCCCGGTGAGCCGGTGGTGTGCGTCGTGCCGCACGGGTGGGACTTCGACGACGTCGCGGCGACGCTGAACGCCGCCGTCGCCGCTGGTGTGGACGTCGTCGCGGCGATCCTGGCCGGGGACGACGCCGTCCTGGTCACCAACCGGCTCGCGCGGCCCATCCCGGTGGTGGACGAGGTCTCCGCCGTGGAGAAGGTCCCGCTGGGCATGCTGGCCGCCGTCGAGGTGGCCGCACCGGGGCGGACCATCCGGACGCTGTCCAACTCCTACGGCCTGGCCACCGTCTTCGGCCTGGACCCCGTCCAGACCCGGCAGGTGTCCCCGGTGGCCCGGGCGCTGACCGGCAACCGCTCGGCGGTGGTCGTGCGCACGCCGACAGGGGACGTCACCGATCGGCGCATCCCGGTCGGCGAGCTGGTGCTGCACGGCGCGGGCAAGACGCTGCGGGTGGACGTCGACGCCGGCGCTGAGGCGATCATGGAGGTCGTCGGCCGGGCGCAGCCCCTCGACGACGCGCGCGGGGAGCCCGGGACCCATGTCGGCGGCATGCTCGCCCAGGTCCGCGACACGATGGCCGACGTCATGGACATCGCCGGCCAGCCGGACGTTCCGGTGTCCGAGATCGCCATCCGTGACGTGCTCGCGGTCGACACGTTCGTCCCGGCCGAGGTGCGCGGCGGGCTGGCCGGGGAGGTGGCCCTGGAGAACGCGGTCGCGCTCGCGGCGATGGTGCGGACCAGCCGCAGCCGGATGCAGTTGGTCGCCGACCTGGTGTCCGAGGGGCTGGGCGCTGCGGCGGAGATCGGCGGGGTCGAGGGCGAGATGGCGGTGGGCGGTGCGCTCACCACGCCCGGTGTCGACCGGCCGATCGCCGTCCTCGACCTGGGCGGCGGCTCGACGGACGCCGCCCTGCTCACCCGCGAGGGCGAGTGCACGGCCGTCCACGTGGCCGGGGCCGGGGAGCTGGTCACCAAGCTGATCGACTCCGAGCTGGCGCTGGGCGACCGAGAAGTGGCCGAGGGCGTCAAGTGGTACCCGCTGGGCAAGGTCGAGAGCTTCTTCCACCTGCGCCACGAGGACGGCACGGTGGAGTTCGTCGACCAGCCGCTGCCGCCGCACGTCTTCGCCCGGGTCGTGGTGCTGACCCCGGACGGTCCCTCTCCGGTCCCCACCCGGCACGGCCTGGACCACGTCCGGCGGGTGCGCCGCGAGGCGAAACGGCGGGTCTTCGTGGTCAACGCCCTGCGCGCACTGCGCCAGGTGGCGCCGGGGGGCAACCTGCGGGCGCTGGAGTTCGTCGTCCTGCTCGGCGGCTCGGCGCTGGACTTCGAGATCCCGGACATGATCGCCGACGCCCTCGCCCCGCACGGGATCGTCTGCGGCACGGGCAACGTGCTCGGCACCGAGGGGCCTCGCAACGCGGTCGCATCGGGTCTGGTCCGCGCCCACGCCGCCCTGCTCGCGGCGGAGGTCCAGTGACCGAGCCCGGCCCGCGGCCGGCCGTGCTGGTGTACCGGCACCCCGGGACCCCGGCGGCGCTGCTGCGGCAGGTCTGCGCCGGCGTCGAGGAGGAGGGCGTGCCCACGGACGTCACGGAGGTCCCCGGCCCGGACGACGCCACCGCCCTGGCCCACGCGGCAGCCGGCGAGTCCCGGCTGGGCGTGGGCATCGGCCTGGACGCGGCCGGTGCCGCCGCCGTGCACCACGGCACGCTGCCCGAGCGGACGCCGGTGGTCGCGACGCCGGCCCAGTCGCTCTCCTCGGACTGGCGACGGGTCGGCCGGATCGCAGCCCGGGTGGTCAAGCACCTGCCACTGGTCTGACCGCCCGCACCCACGCCGACGGCGCCGCCCCGCGGGACGGCGCCGTCGTGGTGCGCTCGCTCAGGTGAACAGGTTGTAGGCCACCACCATGTTGACGATCGCGAGCACGACGGCGACCGCGCCGGTCACCAGCCCGGCCGTGGCCTGACCACCTCGTCCGCCGTTGCGACGCGCCGCGGCGCCGAGGCCCACCGCCACCACGCCGAGGGCCAGACCCACGACGGCGAAGAGCAGGGCGAAGAGGATCCCCGCGATCCCGGTCACCAGGGCGGCGACCGCCAGGCCGTTCGACCCGCCCGTCCGCCCGGTCGGCGTGGTGCTCGTCTGCTCGCTGGTCATGGGTCCTCCACGCGTCGGTCACCGGCCGGGATCTCCGGCCGTCGACCGGCTCTGGTGGGTGTCCCGGGGCGCCGCCAAACCGCCCGACCGGGGCCGTTCACCAGGTCAGGTGACCCCGGTCACACGGGAGGTGGGTGGGTCGTGACCGTCAGCGGCTCGGCTCACCCGGGTACGGCACCTGGCCGCGGTGGGCCGGTCGCGGGGCCCGGAGGGTCCCCGACCGGGACATGGGCAGCGGCTCGGCTCACCCGGGTACGGCACCTGGCCGCGGTGTCGGCCGGTAGGCCGACCATGTCATCGCGTCAGAGGTACTGGCCGCCGGCGTGCGGGTGCGGCCCCGGCGCCGGCTGCGAGCCGCCGGGCAGCGCGCGGCGGCGCATCTCCTCCAGCTGGGCCCGGGCGGCCATCTGCTGGGCGAACAGCGCGGTCTGGATGCCGTGGAAGACGCCCTCCAGCCAGCCGACCAGCTGGGCCTGGGCGATGCGCAGCTCGGCGTCCGACGGGGTCTCGCCCTCGGTGAAGGGGAGCGTGATCCGTTCCAGCTCCTCGCGGAGCTCCGGGGCCAGGCCCTGCTCGAGCTCGCGGATCGAGGAGGCGTGGATGTCGCGCAGCCGGTTGCGGCTGGCGTCGTCCAGGGGCGCGGCGCGGACCTCCTCGAGCAGCTGCTTGATCATCGTGCCGATCCGCATGACCTTCGCCGGCTGCTCGACCATGTCACCGATGCTCCCGCCCTCGCCGGCTGCATCGTCGTCCCGCCCACCCAGCGACCCGCCGTCGGGCACGGGCATCGTGCCGACGGGCCGGCCGTCGGGGCCGACCACGACGACCTGCTGAGGGCGTCCACTGCCGTTGTCAGGTGCGGTCATGCCCCCATCCTCCCCGGCGTCGCGGCGGCCTGCCGTGGCGGCCCGGGTCGGCTCCGACCGCAGGGGGCAACGTCTAGGGTCGAAGCCCATGGGACCGGGGGAGGGGCGGCTGGACGTCGCCCGCGTCCGGGGCCTGTTCCCGGGACTCTCCGACGGTCTGGTGCACGCCGAGGGGTCGGCCGGCGCGCTGCTGCCCGAGAACGTCGTGCTCGCGGTGGCGCAGGCGATGCGGGTGCCGGTGGCCGACCGCGGCGGGGTCTTCCCGGCGTCCGCCCGTGCGGAGGGGCTGGTCGCCAGCGCCCGCACCGCCGTCGCCGACCTGGTCGGCGGGGTGTCCACCGGCGTCGTCCTCGGGCCGGACCCCTCCCGGCTGACCTGGACCGTGGCCCGCGCGCTGGCCCGGACCTGGCGACCCGGCGACGAGGTGGTGGTCAGCCGGCTCGACCACGACGCCAACGTGCGGCCCTGGGTGGAGCTGGCGGCCCGCGCCGGCGTGGCCGTGCGCTGGGCCGAGGTGGACATCGAGACCGGCGAGCTGCCCGACTGGCAGTACGACGAGCTGCTCGGCCCCCGCACCCGGCTGGTCGCGGTGACGGCGGCCAGCTCCGCGATCGGCACCCGCCCGGACGTCGCGGCGATCGCCCGGCGCGCGCACGCGGTCGGCGCGCTGGTCTACGTCGACGGCACGCACGCCGCCGCGCACGACCTGCTCGACGTCCGCGCCCTGGGTGCCGACTTCCTCACCGTCGCCGCCGACATGTGGTGCGGCCCGCACGTGGGGGCGGTGGTGGCCGACCCGGAGCTGCTGACGGAGCTGGAGCCCGAGAAGCTGCTGCCGGTGTCCGACCGGGTACCCGACCGGTTCGAGAGCGGCGGGCACGCCTTCGAGCTGCTCGCCGGGGTCACCGCGGCGGTCGAGCACCTGGCCTCGCTGGACGACCTCGCGACCGGCACCCGGCGGGACCGGCTGCGCGCCTCGATGGCCGCGGTGGCCGCCTACGAGCGCGCGCTGTTCGACTGGCTGGACCAGGCGCTGCGCGCGATGCGCCACGTGCAGGTCATCGGCTCGGCGCCGCGCAGCACGCCGACGCTGTCGTTCACGGTCGCGGGCATGCGCCCGCGGCAGGTGACCCACGAGCTGTCCCGGCGCAGCATCTGCGCCTGGGACGGCGACCTCTCCGCCCGGGAGCTGTTCGACGCGCTGGGGGCCAACGAGGAGGGCGGCGCCGTCCAGCTGGGGCTGATGCACTACAACACGGCCGAGGAGGTCGGGTACCTCGTCGACGCGGTCGCCGCGCTGCGCCCTCGCTGAGGAAGGGCTCCGGGATCACGCGCCGCTGGTCAGCAGCAGGACCTTCCCGACGTGCTCGCTGGCGTCGACGACGCGGTGCGCCTCGGCGGCCTGGGACATGGGCAGCCGCCGGTCGACGATCGGCCGCACCACGCCCCGCTCGACGTCGGGCCACACGTCGTGCCGTACCGCCGCGACGATCTCGGCCTTGCCGCCGGGACCGGTCGCCGGCCGGGCGCGCAGCGTCGTGGCGTGCACCGAGGCGCGCTTGCGCATCAGCTTCCCGAGGTCCAGCTCGGCCCTGGTGCCGCCCTGCATCCCGATGCAGACCAGCCGGCCGCCGGTGGCCAGGACGTCGACGTTGCGGGCCAGGTACTTGGCGCCCATGTTGTCCAGGACGACGTCCACGCCGGCCCCGTCGGTCTCCTCCAGCACCCGCTCGACGAAGTCCTCGTCGCGGTAGTTGACGCCCACCTCCGCGCCCAGCTCACGGCAGACGTCGAGCTTGGCCTGGGTGCCCGCCGTGGTGAACACCCGGGCGCCGGCCCGAGCGGCCAGCTGGATGGCCATGGTGCCGATGCCGCTGGACCCGCCGTGCACCAGGAACGTGTCGCCGCGGCGCAGCCCGGCGAGCATGAACACGTTGGACCACACGGTGCACACGACCTCGGGCAGCGCCGCCGCGGTGGCCAGCTCCACCCCGGCGGGGCGGGGGAGCAGCTGCCCGGCCGGGACGGCGACCCGCTCGGCGTAGCCGCCGCCGGAGAGCAGCGCGCACACCTCGTCACCGACCGACCAGCCGGTCACGCCCTCGCCGACCTCGCTGACGACCCCGCTGCACTCCAGGCCGAGGATCTCGCTGGCCCCGGGCGGCGGTGGGTAGGCCCCGGCCCGCTGCAGCAGGTCGGCCCGGTTCACCGCCGTGGCGACGACGTCGACGAGCACCTCGCCGGGCCGCAGCACCGGGTCGGGTACCTCGCCCCACTCCAGCACCTCGGGGCCACCGGATCCGCTGAGGGTCACCGCGCGCATGCCCCGACCTTAGGAGGACCCCGTCCCAGTCACCCCTCGCGAGCTCGGGGTGTCCTGCAAGGGGGCCGCCCCGCCCTCCACCGCTCCCCGGCTCGTGGCGGGAGCTGCGAAGGAGCCGCGTCCTCCTCACCCCGCACGCCCGGGGCGGGGCCCGAGACGGGGCCCCCGCTCAGGCGGGGCTCCTCCCGGTCTCCCTCGCAGGCCCGGGGAGGCCCGTGAGGGCGCTGCCACGGGCCGCACGCACTCGCGCTCCCGA
>DATIMX010000513.1:0-4575 GCA_035474935.1 Geodermatophilus sp.
GCGGCTCTTGCTCATCTTCTCGCCGTCCAGGCCGATCATCGCCGCGTGCACGTAGGCCCGGGCGAAGGGCAGCTTCTCCCCGGTCACCGTGGCGGTGAGCGCCTCGGCGTGGACCGCGGAGAACTCGTGGTGCGGGAAGACCAGGTCGCTGCCGCCGCCCTGGACGTCGAAGCCCATCCCGATCGTCTCCAGCGCGATCGTGGTGCACTCGATGTGCCAGCCGGGGCGCCCGGCGATGCCGCGGGGGCCGGGCCAGGAGGGCTCCCCCGGCCGCTCGCCGCGCCACAGCATCGGGTCCAGCCGGTTGCGCTTGCCCGGGCGGTCGGGGTCGCCGCCGCGCTCGGCGGAGTACCGCAGCATGGTCGCCTCGTCGTAGCCGGACTCGCTGCCGAAGCCCGGCGCCTGCGCGATGTCGTGGTAGACGTCGCCGGTGCCGTCGTCGAGCACGTAGGCCAGGCCCTCGTCGAGCAGCGTCTCCACGTGGGCGACGATGCGCGGCACCGACTCGACCGCGCCGACGTAGTCGTCGGGCGGCAGCACGCGCAGCGCGGTCATGTCCTCCCGGAACAGCGCGGTCTCGCGCATGCCGAGCACGACCCAGTCCTCGCCGTCCCGCTCGGCCCGCTCGAGCAGCGGGTCGTCGATGTCGGTGACGTTCTGCACGTAGTGCACGGCGTGGCCGGCGTCCCGCCACACCCGGTTGACCAGGTCGAAGGCCAGGTAGGTGGCGGCGTGGCCGAGGTGCGTGGCGTCGTACGGGGTGATGCCGCAGACGTACATCCGCGCCGTCGTGTCCGGGGAGGTGGCGACCACCTCGCCGCGCGCGGTGTCGTGCAGCGTGAGGACCGGACCGGTGCCCGGGAGGGTCGGGAGGAGCGGGGCGGGCCAGGCGAGCACGTACCGAGCCTAGAGGCGGCTACCCACGCGCCCGGTCGGCCCTCATCCTGTCGGAGGACCCTGGCGCCGCGGACGACCCTGGCGCCGTCCGCGGGAGGAGGGGCCGTGGAGTTCGACGAGTACCTGCAGGTGCTGCAGGAGACCGACGACCGGTTCGCCGGAGCCGCCGCCGAGGCGGTGCTCGCCCGCGGCTGGGAGGCGCCGGTGCCCGGATGTCCGGGCTGGTCGCTGGCCGACCTGGTCTGGCACCTGGCCGAGGTGCAGCACTTCTGGAGCTGGGTGGTGCGCACCCGCGCCAGCGACCCCGGGGCCTACGCCGGGCCGGCGCGTCGTCCGGACGACGAGCTGCTCGCGTTCGGCCTGGCGCAGTCGGCGGAGCTGGAGACGGTGCTGGCCGGGGCCGACCCGGCCGAGCGGGTGTGGACCTGGGCGCCCCGCCAGGACGTCGGCTTCGTGCTGCGCCGGCAGGCGATGGAGGCGGTCGTGCACACCACCGACGTCGAGCAGGTCCTCGGCGACGTGCGCCCGATCCGCGCCGACGTCGGCCTGGACGGCCTCGACGAGTGGCTGGAGGTGATGGTCCCCGGCGCGCTGCCGCAGGGCCCGCCGGAGGGCGCGCACCCCGTCGTCCTGCACGCGGTGGACGCCGACGCCGAGCGGGTGCTGTTCCCCGGCTCCCGGCCGGTGCCGATCGCCCGGCTCATCGGCACCGCCGGCGACCTGCTGCTCGCGGTCTGGCGGCGGGTGCCGCTGGAGGTGCTCACGGTGGACGGCGACGGGCTGCAGGCCGCCGCGATGATCGACCTGGTGCGCCTGGAGTGAGGGGACGGCGAGGTGCTGTAGCGGCCATCGTCCGGGGGCCGGCGCCGAGCCTGCGAGGCGTGGGGAGGAGGACGGTGCTTCTTCAGGGCCAGGTGGTGGCGTGCCGCTCGAAGTCCTCACCGGTCTGGACGCCGACGACGTCGAAGACCATCCCGGCGGGGTCCCTCATCTGCCAGAAGCCGCCCATGTCGGCGATCCGCCGCGCCCCCAGGGCCTCCAGCCGGGCCGCCTCCGCGTCGACGTCGTCGGTCTCGACGTCGACGTGCCAGCGGGGTGGTGTCCCGGTCCCCGTCCTCTGCACCTCGAGGTGGAAGCCGCCGGCGAACGAGCCCAGCGACGACCAGTTCTCGTCCGAGGGGTCCGGGGACACGGCGTGACCGGTGGCGGCGGACCAGAAGGCCTGCCCGGCGTCGTGCAGGTCGGGAGGCAGGTCCAGCATGAGGACGGCGAGACGCGAACGGTGCGGCACGGGCGCTCCTCACGGGCGGGGCACGGACGTGACGAGCCTGGCAGACGGACCTCCTACCGTGGTGCCGGTCAGCCCTAGGGTCGACCAGCATGCAGCCGAGCCCGTCGTCGACGACCGCCGCAGAGACCGCGTACCGCACCTTCCTGACCGCGTTGGACGACGCCGGCTGACGCCCCGCGGGCGGTCGTGCTGCGGCGCGGGGGCCGGAGGCCTCCCGACGCAGTGCGACGGACGAGCTCAGCGCCGCAGGGGGACGGCACCTGGCCGCGTTGCGGTCCGGAGGACCGCAGTGACACGGCTCAGAACGGCGGCCAGGGCAGGGCGGGCCAGTCGCCGCTGGGCTGGGGGTACCGGCCGCTGCGCAGCAGCTCGGCGACCCGCTGCTGGGTGCGCCGCACCTCCCGCCGGGTCAGGTGCTCGTGCAGCTGGTCGCCGAGGTCGCCCATCAGGTCGCCGGTGAGCTTCTCCAGCACCTCGAGCGCCTCGGCCGGCAGCGGCTGCCCGGCCCAGCGCCACAGCAGGGTGCGCAGCTTGGGGTCGACGGAGAAGCAGATGCCGTGGTCGACGCCGTACACGTGCCCGTCGGAGGTCGGGATGATGTGCCCGCCCTTGCGGTCGGCGTTGTTGACGACGGCGTCGAAGATGGCCATGCGCCGCAGCCCCGGGTCGTCGGAGCGGACGAAGGCGGCGAGGTCGACGTCGGGGTCGCCGTCCACCCACAGCTGCACCATGCCGGGACCGAACGGCCCGTCGCGCAGCACGGTCGGCGGCACGACCCGCCAGCCGGTCGCCTCGCTGATCAGGGCCGCGGACACCTCGCGCCCGGCGAGGGTGCCGTCGGGGAAGTCCCACAGCGGCCGCTCGCCGGCGACCGGCTTGTAGACGCACTCGGCCTCGAGCTCGCCGGTGCGGATGTAGCCGACCAGCGTGACGTTGCTGGCGTCGAGCATCCGGCCCTCGAGGTCGATCTCGCCGTCGAGCAGCAGGGCGCGTGCCTCGGCGTCATCGGCCGGGGCGCGCAGACCCGCGGCCGGGTCGGCGGGGCGCTCGGTCATCGGGGCGGCCGGATCGCGCTCAGCGGCGGTAGCCGTTCTGCCGCGGGCACACGTGCCCGGCGGGGTCCAGCGGGAGCGAGCACAGCGGGCAGGCGGGGCGGCCGGCGGCCACGACCCGGCGGGCCCGGACGACGAAGGCACGGGCGGCGGCCGGCGTGATGGTCACCCGCAGCGCGTCGGGCCCCTCCTCGCTGTCGGAGAGGATGACGTCCTCCTCGACCGGCTCGTCGCCGGCGGCCACGGCCTCGACGACGACGGCCTGCGATTCGCCGTCCCACGCCAGGCCCATGGCCGCGACCCGGAACTCCTCGTCGACCGGGGCGGCGAGCGGCTCCAGGTCGTCGACCTCTGCGTCCGGCGGGACGACGGTGCCCGGACGGGTGGCGACCTCGTCGAGCAGCTCGTTCATCCGGTCGGCGAGCACCTGCACCTGCGCCTTCTCCAGCGCCACGCTGACCACGCGGCCCGCGCCGTCGGCGGCCTGCAGGTAGAAGGTGCGGTCGCCGGGCTGGCCCACCGTGCCGGCGACGAACCGGGACGGGCGGTCGAAGAGGAACAGCTGGCGCGGCACGGCATCAGGTTACGCGGGCGGTCGCGGTGGGCGAGCCAGGCGGCGAGGTCAGACGGTCGCGCCCGCACCGCCCCCGACGACGGCGTCGGAGTCGGCCTTGCGGCGGCGCCGTCCCTTCTTCGTGGGCGGGATCAGGGCGGTGATGTCCCCGCCGGTGTCGTTCACGCGCACCACGAACGGGCGGGTGTCGGTGTAGGTGACCACCGAGATGGACGCCGGGTCGACGACGATCCGCTGGAACTGGTCGAGGTGCAGGCCCAGCGCGTCAGCGAGCACGGCCTTGATGACGTCGCCGTGACTGCAGGCCAGCCAGACGGCGTCCGGCCCCAGCCGGGCGTTCCACTCGCGGACGGCGGCCACCGCGCGGGCCTGCGTCTGCGCCAGGCCCTCCCCCTCCGGGCCGGGGAAGACCGCGGCCGACGGGTGCTGCTGCACCACCTTCCACAGCGGCTCCTTGACCAGCTCCTTGAGCGAGCGGCCGGTCCAGTCGCCGTAGCGGGCCTCGCCGAGCCGGTCGTCGAGGGCCGGCTCGAGGTCGCGCCCGGGCAGGACGGCTGCGGCGGTCTGCCGGCAGCGCTCCAGCGGGCTGCTGACGACGGCGGCCAGGGGCACCGGCGCCAGCCGCTCCCCCACCGCCCTCACCTGCTGCTCGCCGGTGTCGTCGAGCTGCACGCCCGGGGTCCAGCCGGCGAGCACGCCGCCGGCATTGGCCGTCGTGCGGCCGTGCCGCAGCAGGATCACGGTGGTCACGACGCCCGAGC
>DATIMX010000514.1:0-7566 GCA_035474935.1 Geodermatophilus sp.
CGACATCGAGTACCGCGAGGCCCCGCCGGCCGTCGACTTCGGGTCCCTGACCACCGCGGTCGGGACCGCGCCGCCGGTGGTCCAGGACGTCACGTACGAACGCATCCTCGACGCCCGCTCGGAGCCGCAGAACTGGCTCACCTACTACGGCGCCTACGACGGGCAGCGGTACAGCCCGCTCGACCAGATCAACACCGAGAACGTCGTCCGCATCACCCCGGCCTGGGTGTTCAGCTTCTCGCCCCACGGGCTGCACGCGGGCCAGTCGACCTACGCGTTCGAGAACTGCCCGATCGTCGTCGAGGGCGTCATGTACGTCTCCGGGTGGGACGGCTGGGTCTGGGCGCTCGACGCCAAGACCGGGCAGCTGCTGTGGCAGTACAAGCACGCGATCCCGTTCGACGTCTCGCTGTGCTGCGGCAACGTCAACCGCGGGGTCGCCGTGGCCCGCGGCAAGGTGTTCGTCTGCACCCTCAACGCCCACGTGCTCGCGTTGGACGCGACCACCGGTGAGTGCCTCTGGGACGTCACCAGCGGCGACGTGCGCGCGGGGGAGAGCCTCACGGTCGCCCCGCTGGTCGTGAAGGACCGGGTCGTCGTCGGCAGCTCCGGCGGGGAGTTCGGCGTGCGCGGCCACCTCGACGCCTACGACATGGAGACCGGGGAGCGGGTCTGGCGGTGCTACACGATCCCCAAGCCCGGCGAGCCCGGCTCGGAGACCTGGCCGCAGGACGGCGAGGCGTGGGAGCGGGGAGGTGCCAACGGCTGGATCACCGGCACCTTCGACCCCGAGACCAACCTCCTGTACTGGGGGACCGGCAACCCGGCGCCCGACTTCGACGGGGAGGTGCGTCCGGGCGACAACCTCTACACCGACAGCGTCATCGCGGTGGACGCCGACAGCGGCGAGATCCGCTGGCACTACCAGTGCACCCCGCACGACCTGTGGGACTACGACAGCAACATGGAGTGCATCCTGTTCGAGCAGGACGGGCGCAAGCTGCTGGCCCACTTCGACAAGAACGGGTACTGCTTCGTCCTGGACCGCACCACCGGCGAGCGGGTGCGGATCTTCCCCTTCGTCGACCGGATCACCTGGGGCGAGATCACCCCCGACGGACAGGTGACGCCCCGGATCTACCCCGACAAGGAGGGCGAGGAGGTGCACTTCTACCCCGGGCCGGCCGGGGCGAAGGAGTGGACCCACGCGGCGTACAGCCCGCGGACGGAGCTGTTCTACGTCCCGGTGCAGGACACCGGCGCGAGGGTCGCCCGCCGGCGCAGGGAGTTCAAGGAGGGCATCCCCTACTGGGGCGCCGCCGTGATCGTGGACGCCGAGGACATGGCGGGGTCGGTGTCGGCGTTCAACGCCTCCGGCGAGGAGGTGTGGCGCTGGCGCAACGACCTGCCGATGTGCGCGTCGGTGCTCGCCACGGCGGGCGACCTCGTGTTCGCGGGCACGCCGGCCGGGCAGTTCGTGGCCCTCGACGCCCGCAGCGGGGAGTTCCTGTGGCAGTTCAACTGCGGCAGCGGCCACCACAGCAGCCCGATCACCTACAGCGTCGAGGGCAAGCAGTACATCGCCGTCCCCGTCGGCTGGGGTGCCTGGGTGGAGGGGTTCCTGCCCGGGATGATGGGCGGCCCGCACGGGCAGGCGATGTTCGTCTTCTCGCTGCCCGAGGGCCAGGACTCGTCCGGAGGGAGGTGACGGCGATGGACCAGGAGCTCCGTGTCTCCCCGCTCTGCACCGAGGAGTGGGAGGCCCCCTCCTTCGAGGAGATCCGGGTGTCCGCTGAGGCGACCGCCTACATGGGCGTCCAGGAGGACTGGGACTAGACGGACACGTCCGGACCGGGCGGAGAGGCGTCGGGCGGTGCGGTCCGGCGCCTCTCCGTCTCCGCACGGCCGGGGAGGGGCACCGATCGACGTGTGGGTGCGGGTGCTGGGCTCGGCAGCAGGCGGCGGGTTCCCGCAGTGGAACTGCGCCTGCGCGCCGTGCCGCGCGGTGCGCGACGGGTCCCGGCCGGCCCGCCCGCGCACCCAGTCGTCGGTCGCGGTGAGCGCGGACCGCCGGCGGTGGTCGCTGCTCAACGCCTCACCCGACATCCGGGTCCAGCTCGAGTCCTGCCCCGACCTGCACCCCGACGCGAGCCGGCCGGCCCCGCTGCAGGCCGTGCTGCTCACCGACGCGGAGCTGGACCACACGCTCGGGCTGCTGCTGCTCCGCGAGGGCGGAGGTCTGGTCCTGCACGCCACCGAGGCGACCTGCGACACGCTGTACGACGGGACGGCGCTGCTCCGGACGCTCGAGGCCTACTGCCCGGTCGAGTGGCGGCCGGTGGTGCCGGGCGCGGACGTGCCGCTCGGCGACGGGCTGTCGTACCGGGCCTTCGACGTCCCCACGACCAAGCGCGCGCGCTTCGGCTCCGGCTCCCGGGAGGGGCGGGTCGTCGGCTACCGCCTCACCGACGAGCGCAGCGGCCGCGCGCTGGTCCACCTGCCGGTGCTGCAGGAGCTGACCCCGGCGGTGTGCGCCCAGCTCGAGGACTGCGCCTGCCTGCTCGTCGACGGCACCTGCTGGTCCGACGACGAGCTGGTCCGGCTCGGCCGGGGCGGCCGGACGGCCCGCGAGATGGGGCACCTGCCGATCAGCGGTCCGGGGGGCAGCCTCGAGCAGCTCGCCCCGCTGCCCATCGAGCGCCGCATCTACGTCCACGTCAACAACACCAACCCGATCCTCCTCGAGGACTCGCCCGAGCGGCGCGCGGTCGAGGAGCACGGCCTGGAGGTCGCCGTGGACGGGCTGGACCTGGAGGTGTGAGGCCCCTCATGACGCTGATCGACAGGACCGACACGACCGACACGGCGACCGACCGGTTCGTGGCCGCGT
The DNA here is from genome assembly GCA_035474935.1 of Geodermatophilus sp. Taxonomy (GTDB): domain Bacteria; phylum Actinomycetota; class Actinomycetes; order Mycobacteriales; family Geodermatophilaceae; genus Geodermatophilus. The sequence continues at coordinate 2,891 of DATIMX010000514.1, forward strand.
TGCGCGAGCAGTCGCGGCGCTACCACGACCAGCACCCCTTCCACCGCAGGATGAACGCCGGCGAGCTGGCGCCCGAGCAGATCCGCTGCTGGGTGGCCAACCGCTTCTACTACCAGGCGAACATCCCCCGCAAGGACGCCGCGATCCTCGCGAACTGCCCGGACCGCGAGGTCCGCCGCCGCTGGCTGCGGCGCATCGTCGACCACGACGGCACGGCCGACGGCGAGGGGGGCATCGAGGCAGGCGGCATCGAGGCAGGCGGCATCGAGGCGTGGCTGCGCCTCGGCGAGGCGGCCGGGCTGACCAGGCGGGAGATGGAGGACGAGCGGCACGTCGTCCCCGGCGTGCGGTTCGCCGTCGACGCCTACGTCACCTTCGCCCGCACCCGGCCGTGGGTGGAGGCGGTGGCCTCCTCGCTGACCGAGCTGTTCGCGCCGGACCTGATGGCCGAGCGCCTGGCCGCCTTCGAGCGCCACTACACCTGGATCGACCCGCAGGGCCTCGCCTACTTCCGCGCCCGCCTGACGCAGGCGCCCCGCGACTCCGCACACGCCCTGGAGGTGGTGACGGAGCACTGCCGGACGCCGGACCAGCAGGCGGCCGCCCTGGCGGCGCTGTCCTTCAAGTGCGACGTCCTCTGGAGCATGCTCGATGCGATCGACCGCGCCTGTGCAGACCGCTGACGGTGCCGGCCGCCCCCGGCTGGCCCGCCACGTCCGGCTGAGGTTCGACCCGGCACGCGGGCAGCACGTGCTGCTGACCCCGGAGGCGGTCACCGTCCTCAACGGCACGGGCGCAGCCGTCCTGGAGCTGTGCGACGGGCAGCGGACGGTGACCGAGATCCTGGCCGAGCTGCGCGGGCGGTACGCGCACGTGGACGACGACGAGGTGCGCCGCTTCGTCGACCGCCTCGCCGCCCGGCGGTGCCTCGAGATCGGGGACGCGGAGGCCGGTCATGGACAGGCCCGTCGTGGATAGCGCCGTGGAGCGGCCGTTCGGCCTGCTGGCCGAACTGACCTACGGCTGCCCGCTGCACTGCTCCTACTGCTCCAACCCGCTCGACCTCGGCGCGTACGCCGACGAGCTGACCACGGCGGAGTGGCTCCGGGTGCTGGCCGAGGCCAGGGAGCTGGGCGTGCTGCAGCTGCACCTCTCCGGCGGGGAACCCCTCCTGCGCCGCGACCTCGCCGAGATCGTGCGGTGCGCCGCCGAGCTGGGCCTGTACACCAATCTGATCACCAGTGCGCTCGGGCTGACGCCGCGCCGTGCGGAGGAGCTGCTGGCCGCGGGCCTCGACCACGTGCAGATCAGCCTCCAGGCCGACGAGGCCGCCCTGTCCGACCGCATCGCAGGGGCGCGGTCGTTCGAGCGCAAGCTGGTCGCGGCCCGGCTGGTGAAGGCGCTGGGCTGGCCCCTCACGCTGAACGTCGTCCTGCACCGGCACAACGTCGACCGGGTCGCCGGAATCCTCGACCTGGCCGAGGAGCTGGGGGCCGACCGGATCGAGCTGGCCCACACGCAGTACTACGGGTGGGCCCTCCGCAACCGCGAGGGGCTGCTGCCGAGCAGGGCCCAGCTGGAGCGCGCCCAGGGCGTGGTGCGGGCAGCGCACGAGCGTCTGCAGGGGCGCATGGAGGTCATCTACGTCCTGCCCGACTACCACAGCCGGTACCCCAAGCCCTGCATGGGCGGCTGGGGCCGGCGCCAGCTGACCGTGGTGCCCGACGGCGGCGTCCTCCCGTGCCCGACCGCGCACACCCTCCCGCTGCCCCGGGCCAGCGTGCGGGAGCACTCGCTGAGGTGGATCTGGGAGCGGTCACCGCTGTTCCAGCGCTTCCGCGGGACGGACTGGATGCCGGAGCCCTGCCGCAGCTGCGACCGCCGCGAGCTCGACTTCGGCGGCTGCCGCTGCCAGGCCTTCCAGCTCACCGGCGACGCCGCCCGCACCGACCCGGTCTGCCACCTCTCGCCCGACCACGGGCTCGTGGCCGAGGCGGTGGCCGCCGCCGACGACGGGGCGCGGTCCCGCGAGGCGGTGCTGACCCCGCGGCGACACCCCGCTGCCGGCCGCCGCCGGTGACCGCCCGTCGACACCCCAGCCCACGGCTCGTCGCGAGGAGGACCCCAGGACATGACCTCGGTGTTCGTCTTCATCTCCGGGGCGACCCTGCTGGTGATCAGCGCGGAGAAGCTCATCACCCACCTCGTCGGGGCGGCGAGCGGTCTGCGGATCCCGCTGTTCCTGCTGGCCGTCGTCTTCACCGGTGTCGAGTTCGACGACATCGCGCTCGGCGTCGGGCTGAACCTCGAGGACCTCAGCGGTGTCGCGCTCGGCGTCGTGTTCGGGACGGCGCTCTCGTTCTCCGGGGTCGTCCTCGCGGTGGCCGCGGTCCTCCGGCCGAGCAGGGTCGACATCCCGCGCGACTACCTCGTCCTGTTCGCCGTCGCGCCGCTCGTGATGGTCGCGGTCACGCTCACCGGGCCGCTCACGGTGACCGACGGGCTGCTGCTCCTCGGGCTCTTCGTCCTGTTCGTCACCTACGTCGCCACCCGGGAGCTCCGCAGGAGCGTCGCGGTCTTCCGCGACGTGGAGGTGTACGAGGCCGCCGTCGGCGAGGCCGAGGACGACACACACCCCACACGCGGGGTGGGGACGGCGGTGCGGCTGGACCCGCCGGTCGCCGCAGGTGCACGGACCGGCGCCGAGCGGACGCAGCAGGTCGTCGAGGACGTGCCTCGCACCGAGGAGCGCGGCCTGCCCGGCTGGGGCCACCTCGGACTGGCGGTGGTCGCGCTGGCCGGCCTCGTCGTGGGCGCGGCGACGGTGAGCACCGGGACCGAGGGGATCCTGGAGGCCTACGGGCTCGAGGGCACGGTGTTCGGCGCCACGATCGCCACCGCCGTGCTCACCATGGAGGACGTCTTCCTGACGGTGGAGCCCTTCCGCAGGGGCGTGCCGGAGATCGGGGTCGGCAACGTCATCGGCAGCGTCGTCTTCTCCGTCACCGGGAAGCTGGGCATCACCCTCCTGGCCGGCGGCATCGTCGTCGGCCGGGACGTGTTCACCTGGCACCTGCCCGCGCTCGTCGTCCTCACCGCGCTGGCTGCGTACCTGCTCTCCACCGGCCGGCTGACGCGGTGGCACGGCGGCACCCTGCTGGCGCTCTACGTCGGGTACTGGGTGGTCAGCCTCGTCGCGTTCGGTGAGGTCCCGGTCGAACTGTAAGAGGAGCACCCTTCCCCCCACACCTCGCAGGCTCGGCGCGGGACCCTGAAGGGTGGCCGTTCCAACACGTCACCGGGAGGCTGGGGCGGTGGAGAGGTGGCGGCGGGATGCCGGACTGGGCGTGGACGCTGGTCGGGGTGCTGGGCGGCCTGCTGCTGTGCTGGCTGGTGCTGATGGCCGTGCTGTGGGCGACCCGCCCGGACGACCTGCGCCTGCGGGAGCTGCTGCGGCTGCTGCCCGACGTGCTCCGGCTCGTGCACCGGCTGGCCGGCGACGGCACGCTGCCGCGCGGCGTCCGGGTGCGGCTGTGGCTGCTGCTGGGCTACCTGGCGCTGCCCATCGACCTGGTGCCCGACTTCGTGCCGGTGCTCGGCCACGCCGACGACGCGATCGTGGTCGCCCTCGTGCTGCGCTCGGTGGTCCGCCACGCCGGAGCGGCCGCGATCGACCGCCACTGGCCCGGGACGCCGGAGGGGCTGGCCGCGCTGCGCCGGGCCAGCCGGCTGCCGGCGTAGGCGTCCCTCACCGGGATCGCCGTGCCGGCGTGCAGCGACCCCGCGGGTGCCGCGGACGTCAGAAGCCGGCGGTGGCCGCCTCGCACACCGCGGTGTCCTGCTCACCGGTGCCGCCGCTCACCCCGACCGCGCCCACGATGACGCCGTCCGCGCGCACCGGTGCGCCGCCGGCGAAGACCATCACCTTGCCGTTGTTCGACGCCTGGATGCCGTAGAAGGGCCCGCCCGGCGTGGCCAGCTCGGCCAGGTCGGCGGTGGCGATGTCGAACGCCCGGGCGGTGAAGGCCTTGTTGATGGCGATGTCGACGCTGCCGCGCCAGGCGCCGTCCATCCGGACGTGCAGGATCAGGTCGCCCCCCGCGTCGACCACGGCGATGTTCATCGGCTGCCCGATCTCCCCGGCGCGGGCCTCCCCGGCCGCGACGATGCGGCGGGCGTCGTCCAGGGTCAGGCTGGTCAGCTGCTGGGTCACGGGGATCCCTCCCGGTCGAGCGCGGGTCAGGGGCCAGGGCTCGTCAGCCCCTGTGCCGGTCCAGCGGACCGGAACAGGACGGGGGTACCCGGGCCGCCGCCGCCACCAACTCCGCTCCCGGCCGGTCGCCGTCCCTCGTGACCCGCGGGACCGGGCCCGGAGCACCTCCCCGCGACCTACCCCTGGCCCAGGACGCCGAGGACCGTGCCCCAGAGCTGCCGGTCGGGCACCGTGCGCTCGTCGGTGTCGGCGTCGCCGCAGGAGCGCAGGTGGCTGACGTGGATCTGCGGAGCCGGCTCGTCGGTCGGGGAGGCACCGGCCGGGTAGGTCATCGCGAACGGGTGGGTGAAGTCCGTCGTCGACCCGTTGACCAGCGGGGAGTACCCCGCGGTCGCGGGCGAGTCCGCGGTGTCGACGATCCACACGGTGGTCCCCGGGACGCTGCACGGTTGCAGACCGAGCG
>DATIMX010000515.1:0-19210 GCA_035474935.1 Geodermatophilus sp.
GCGGGAGCCTCGGGCAGAGCGGCGCCGGCGGTGCCGGCGTCCGGGGCGCGGACCCGCGAGGACACCCGACGGGGGTGCGCCGTGCAGCTCGGCTACAAGCTCATGACCGAGGGCTTCGGCCCGCAGGAGATCATCCGCCAGGCGGTCGCCGCCGAGCAGGCGGGCTTCGACTTCGTGGAGATGAGCGACCACTTCCACCCGTGGCTCGACGTCCAGGGCCACAGCTCGTTCACCTGGTCGGTGCTGGGGGCGATGGCGGCCAGGACCGAGCGGATCGGCCTGGCCACCGGCGTGACGTGCCCGATGATCCGCTACCACCCGGCCGTGATCGCCCAGGCCGCGGCGACGGTGCAGATCCTCTCCGGCAACCGCTTCACCCTCGGCATCGGCGCCGGCGAGCGGCTCAACGAGCACGTGGTGGGCGCCGGCTGGCCGGCGGTGCGGAAACGGCACGAGATGCTCCGGGAGGCGCTGGAGATCATCCGGCTGCTGTGGCAGGGCGGCTACCGGTCCTACGACGGCAGGTACCTGCAGCTGGAGGACGCCCGCCTCTTCGACCTGCCCGACCAGCTGCCGGTGATCGCGGTGGCCTCCGGTGGGCACAACGCCTCGACCATCGCTGCCGAGCTCGGCGACGGGCTGTTCGCCACCGAGCCGCGCAGCGACCTGGTCGAGGCCTACACCGGCGCCGGGGGGACGGGGCCGCGGTACGCCGAGGTGCCGATGGCGTGGGCGGCGGACGAGGACTCCGCCGTCCAGGCCGCCCTGGAGACCAGCCGCTGGGCGCTCACCGGGTGGAAGGTGATGAGCGAGCTGCCCAACCCGGTCAACTTCGACGCGGCCAGCGCCACGGTGAAGCCCGAGGACATCCGGCAGCAGTTTTCCGTCGGCCCTGACCTCGACGCGCACGTGCAGCACGCGCAGCCCTACGTCGACGCGGGTTTCGACCACGTGGTGCTGCAGAACACCGGCCCCGACCCCGACGGCTTCCTGGAGGTCTGCGAACGCGAGCTCATCGACCGGGTGCGCGCGCTGACCCCGTCGTCCTGACCGGCACCGGCCGACGCCCCCGCTGGGACGTCGGCCGGTGCTGCTCAGGCGGCGTCGAGGGGCGAGTGGTCGGCCCGGGGGTCCAGCAGGCCCACCATGCCGGTCAGTCGCAGCAGCCGGACGGTGAACGGGGACGGATCGACCAGCCGCAGCGTGCAGCCGCGGTCCTCGGCCAGAGCGGCGCCCGCGGCGAGCACCCGCAGGCCCTCGGCGTCGCAGAACGTGATGCCCGCGGCGTCGACGGTCCAGGTGCGGTGGCCCGTCATGCTGAGCGCGTGCAGCGCGTCGCCGAGCCGGTGGGCGACGAGGCGGTCGAGCTCACCGGCGACGGTCACGCGGCCGGTCTGCAGGTCGATGGACAGGAGCAGCGGACGCTCGAACGAGCGCTGCGGGGTGACACGTGCGCGCATGGTGTTCCCCTCTCGGGGACACCAGCCGGCGGCCGAGCACCGGACGGCATCCCCACGGACGTGGGCGTCCGGGCCAGCTCTTCGACCCGGTTTCGACGGTAACAGCACCGCCCCGTTCTGGCTGGTGCCCGATGAAGTGGTGCACCACCGTTCTGTGTCGACACGCCGGGCTCGGTGCCGGGGATCCCGAGGACGGTCGGGCCCCTCGGACGTCGACCGGCCGGCGTCCGCGGGGCGCGGTCACCGGCGCGTGCGAGCGCCAGCACCCGGTGGAACGTGCCGGCAGGGGGCCCCGTTCCGCGACTCCGGTCACGCATGCCGGTCCGCGACCGACGGACGGCGCGTGCGCGGCACTGGTCGGGGTACTCCACCACCCGTGAGCGAGACGACGAGCGGCCGCGTCAGCAAGGTCGGGGCGGCGGACGTGCACGCCGGACAGATGGGGCAGCGGTACCTGGCCGCGGGCTCCCGGGTCGCCATGCGGCTGTGGGCTGCGGAAGAACCGACGCAGGGCAAGCCCGAGGCGGCCCGGGACTACGAGACCGTGGGGTACGTCGTCACCGGGCGGGCCCGGCTGCGCGCGGGGGACCAGACGCTGGACCTCGGGCCGGGTGACTCCTGGGTGGTGCCGGCAGGGGTGAGCCACACCTACGAGATCGTCGAGGCCTTCACCGCGGTGGAGGCGACCGCCCCGCCCGCGCAGGAGGCCGGCCGGGACGCCCCGTCCGCCTGAGCAGTTCCGCGCCGGGCGGTGACCGTCAGCGCTCGCTCGTCCCGAACCGGCGCCGCCGGCTTCTCGACGCGCATGCGGGCCCCACGGCCCTAGCGGTCCGGTCCCGGGAACCTCTGCCCCTGCCCACCATGCGGGGCAGGGGCAGAGGTTCCCGGGGGGACTCGTGCCCGCTCCGCTCTCGGCCCCTGCCCACCATGCGGGGCAGGGGCCGAGCGTCCGGGACGGAGGTCAGTCGCCCTTGACGTTGACGACCTGGCGCAGGGTGTGCCGGACCTCCACCAGGTCGGCGGCGTCGGCCATGACCTGGCCGATCGGCTTGTAGGCGTCGGGGTGCTCGTCGAGGAAGGCGTCCGAGCGGCCCCACGCGATGCCCCTCATCCGCCGGTCGAGGTCGGCCCGGGTGAACATCCGCCGCGCGGCACCCCGCGAGTAGTTGCGCCCTGCGCCGTGCGGCGCCGAGGTCAGCGACTCGACGTTGCCCCGGCCGACGACGACGTAGGACGCCGCGCCCATCGAGCCGGGGATCAGCCCCCACTGGCCGGCCCGCGCGGAGATCGCGCCCTTGCGCGAGAGCCACACCTCGGTGCCGTAGTGGGTCTCCCGCTCGGTGTAGTTGTGGTGGCACTGCACGACCTGCGCCCGGTGCACCTCCTCGGTGACGAAGCGCGACACCTGCTCGGCGAGGCGGTCCATCATCTCCTCGCGGTTGAGCGCGGCGAACCGCTGCGCCCAGTGCAGCGCCTCGACGTAGGCGTCGAACTCCGCCGTCCCCTCCTCGAGGTAGGCCAGGTCGCGGTCGGGCAGGTCCATGTCGCGGCAGCGGTCCTGCGCCACCCGGATGTGCGTGGACGCCAGCCGGTTGCCCACGCCGCGCGAACCGGAGTGCAGGAACAGCCACACCCGGTCGTCCTCGTCGAGGCAGACCTCGATGAAGTGGTTGCCCGAGCCGAGCGAGCCCAGCTGCAGCGGCCAGTTGTGCGCGACGCCGTCCGCCTGCGCCACGCCCGGGAGGTCGCGCAGCTCCTCGACCCGCGCCGCCGCCGTCTCGCGCAGCTTCTTGTTGTAGCGGCCGGCCGACAGCGGGATGGCCCGCGAGATCTGCTCGTGCAGCGTCGCCAGGTTGCGGCCGCGGACGTCGTCCCCGGTGAACTGGGTGCGCACGGCCATCATCCCGCAGCCGATGTCGACCCCCACGGCCGCCGGGATGATCGCCCGGTCGGTCGGGATGACAGAGCCGACGGTCGCCCCGAGCCCGAGGTGCGCGTCGGGCATCAGCGCCACGTGCGGGTGGATGAACGGCATCGAGGCGGTGCGCTCGGCCTGCATGCGCGTGGTCGGCTCGAGGATCGACGCCCAGTTGAGCAGCCGGTCGCTGATCTTCTCCATGGCCCCCCGTCCCGGGTCGGTGGCGCGACGGTGGCGCAGGACCGCCCCGCCGTCGATCCCTGCACTACCCGGTCGAGGAGCTCAGTCGTCGTCCTTCCCGTTGCCCCGGCCGCGGCCCCGGCCGCGCTCCTTCCCGTCGTCCTCCTCGTCCCCGGTCGCGGTCTGGGGTGCCGGCGCAGGAGCCGCCGTCGTCGGCGGGGGAGGCGGCGGAGCGACCGCGTGGGTGACGGTCACCGTCGTCCCGACCGGGAGGTCGCCGGCCGGCGCGAGCGCGAGGACCTGCCCGGCGGGGACGTCGGCCCGCTCGACCGCCACCAGCGCGACCGGCAGGTCCAGGCCGGTGAGCCACGCCTGCACCTCGGCCACCGGCTGACCGACGTGCCTGGCCGGGTCCACCCGGACGTAGGTGCCGGAGGGCCGCGGGGCGACCGGCGTGGGCGCCGCGGACGTGGTGGGGGTGGCCGCGCGCGGCGCCGCGGTGGGGACGTCGCGGGTCCCGAGCACCAGCCCGGTGACGACGAGCACCGTGGCCACCAGCCCGACCAGCACCGGCACCACCAGCCGGCGCAGGCGGCCGCGGTCGTCGGGCTCCTCGTCCTCGTCGTCGCCGAGAGCGGGCAGCACCGGGGGGACGGCGGTGGCCGCGACCGGGTTCACCGGCAGGGGGGCGGTGGTCGACTGCGACACGGGGACGGCGGGCAGCACGCGGGTCGCCGTCCGCTCCTCGTCCGGCTCCGGCGCGCGGCCCGCGGCGGCGTCGGCCACCGCGGCGACCAGCGCGGCGCCGTCCGGGATCCGCGCGGCCGGATCGGTGGCGAGGGTGCGTTCGACCAGCTCGCGGACCGGCGCGGGGACGTCGACCGGCAGCGGCGCGGGCGTCTCCGAGACCCGCCGCATCGCGACCTCGACCGGGTCGGGCCCGTCGAAGGGGCGGCGCCCGGCGAGGCACTCGTAGGCGACCGTGCCCCACGAGTAGACGTCGACGGCGGGCGTGGCCTTCTGCCCCTGCACCAGCTCGGGCGCCAGGTACTGCGCGGTCCCGACGACGTGGCCGGTGCGGGTGACGGTGGCGTTCGCGGCCGACCAGGCGATGCCGAAGTCGGTCATCTTCACGGTGCCGTCGGGTCGGACCAGCAAGTTGGCCGGCTTGACGTCGCGGTGCACGACCCCGGCGGCGTGCGCGGCGGCCAGCCCGGCGGCGACCTGACCCAGCAGGTCCAGCGTCCGCTCCGGCGTCAGCCGGCCCTCGCGCGCCAGCACCGCCGACAGCGGCTCGCCGTCCACCAGCTCCATGACCAGGTAGACCAGCCGGTCGCCGCCGGGGGAGACGGGCTCTCCCTCGCCGTAGTCGTGCAGGACGGCGATGTTCGGGTGGGTCAGCCCGGCCGACAGGCGGGCCTCGGTGCGGAACCGGGTCAGGAAGACCGGGTCGCCGGTGAACTGGCTCTTGAGCACCTTGACCGCGACCTCGCGGCCGAGCACCCGGTCCTGCCCGCGCCAGACCTCGCCCATGCCGCCGGTCGCGATCAGCGACCGGAGCTCGTAGCGGTCCTGCAGGACGTCTCCCGTTGCCGCCATGCTCAGACGGGGTCGACCAGGCGCAGCGGCGGGTGGGGCGACAGGCGCTTCTCCAGCGTGACGCGGTGCCGCCCGTCGGACTCGTGCCGGAAGTCCAGCCGGTCGACCAGCGCCTGCATGAGCAGCAGGCCGCGGCCCTCGTCCAGCGGCGAGCGCTCGTCCCGCGCGGCCAGCTCGACGGGGTCGAATCCGTCCCCGCTGTCGACCACGCTGACCCGGCACAGCCGGTCGTCGATGGCCACCGCGACCTCGTACTCGGCGTGCTCCCCGGTGTGCTGGACGACGTTGGCGCAGGCCTCGGTGAGCGCCAGCGCGATCTCGTCGACCACCGTCCGCTCGACGCGCAGGTGCTCCAGCGCCTGCCGGCACAGCCCGCGGATGAACGGGACGCTGCCGGTGTCCACCGGGAGGTGGACCGTGAACGCGATGTCCACGCCGGGTTCCCTCCTCCCGCCCGCAGGCATCTAGGCTGCTCAGGTTCCACGTCGTCGATGGAGAGGACCGATCCGTGCAGTTCGACGTCGAGCGGACGACGGTCCTCGGACGGCCGGCGCTGAGCGTACGCGGAGAGCTTGACCTGGCGACCGCCCCGCGCCTCGCGGAGGCGGCGGAGTCACAGCTGTCCCAGCAGCCGCAGTCCCTGGTCGTCGACCTGACCGACACGACGTTCCTCGACAGCTCCGGTGCCCGGGAGCTGGTACGCATCGCCCGCCGCGCCGCCGAGGAGAGCGTCGCGCTCGAGGTCGTCTGCCCCCGCGCCAACCGGCCGGTGCGGCTGGTGGTCGACCTGCTGGAGCTGAGGGCGGTGGTGCCGATCGTCGAGTCGCCCAGCCTGACCGAGAACGAGGTCGGTCCGTAGTCCGTAGGGTCGGACGGCGATGACGCTGACCGCGAGCACCCCCCGACCTGATGTCGACGAGGACGCCCTGCAGCGCTGCGCCGACGAGCCGATCGCCGTCCCGGGTGCGATCCAGCCGCACGGCGCGCTGCTGGCCGTCACCGAGCCCGACCTCGCCGTCGTCGTCGCCTCGGCCAACGCCGCCGACGTCCTCGGCACGACCCCGGCGTCCCTCGCCGACGTGCTCGGCCCCGCCGACCTCGACCGGCTGCGCGCCGGCCTCGCCGGGGACCCCAGCGAGGTCGACCCGCTGCGGGTGACCGTCGCCGGCGCCGAGGTCGACCTCGTCGTCCACCGCGCCGACGGCCTGCTGCTCACCGAGTGGGAGCCGCTGGCCGGCGCCGAGCAGGCCGGCGCCGTCTGGCACGCCCGGCTGGCGTCGGTGCTGCAGCGGCTGTCGGCCAGCCGGACCCTCGACGAGCTGACCGCCTCGCTGGCCCGGGACGTCCGGGCGCTCACCGGCTTCGACCGGGTGATGGTCTACCGCTTCGACCCCGAGTGGAACGGCGAGGTGGTCGCCGAGGACCGCCGCGCGGACCTCGAGCCCTTCCTCGGCCTGCACTACCCGGCCAGCGACATCCCCGCCCAGGCCCGCGCGCTCTACGCGACCAACTGGCTGCGGCTGATCCCCGACGCGACCTACCGGCGGGTGCCGCTGGAGCCGGCCGCCAACCCGGTCACCGGGCGCCCGCTGGACCTCTCCGGCGCGATGCTGCGCAGCGTCTCGCCGGTGCACCTGGAGTACCTGGCCAACATGGGCGTGGTCGCCTCGATGTCGGTGTCGCTCATCGACCGCGGCCGGCTGTGGGGGCTCATCTCCTGCCACTCCTACAGCGGCCCGCACCGCCCCTCCTACGCCGACCGGGTGGCCGCGGAGTTCCTCGGCCGCACCGCCTCCCTGCTGCTGCACACCACGGTCGAGGCCGGCGATCAGGGCCGCGTGGTGGCGGTGGCGCAGCGGCAGGCCGAGCTGGTGGCCGCGCTCGGCCGCACCCCGCGGACCCCGGCGCAGGCCCTCACCGAGGGGACGCCGACCGTGCTGGACCTGCTGCCCGCCGCCGGCGCCGCCGTCCGCCTCGACGGCCGGCTGCACCTGCTCGGCAGCACCCCGCCCGCCGAGCGGGTGCCCGGGCTGGTCACCGCGCTGCTCGCCCAGGGCCGCCCGGCCACCGATGCGCTCGGCAGCGTGGTGCCCGAGGCGGTCGACGTCGCCGACACCGCCAGCGGCCTGCTCGCGGTCGAGGTCGGCGGCGGGCGCGGCGACTTCCTGGCCTGGTTCCGGCCGGAGACCCTGCGCGAGGTCACCTGGGGCGGCAACCCGCACACGCCCAAGACGGTCGAGACCGAGGCCGGGCCGCGGTTGTCCCCGCGCCGCTCGTTCGCCGCGTGGCGCGAGACGGTGCGGGGGACGGCGACGCCGTGGCGTGCGCACGAGGTCGAGGCCGCACAGGCGCTGGCCGCGCACCTGACCGAGTCGGCGCTGCTGCGCGCCGGGGAGGACAACCGGCTGGCCGCGGCACTGCAGCGCACCCTGCTGCTCGAAGCACTGCCGGAGGTGCCCGGCGTCACGCTGGCCGCCCGCTACCGGCCCAGCGCCGCGGACGTCGTCGGCGGCGACTGGTACGACCTGGTGCCGCTGCCCAGCGGTCGGCTGGCCATCGTGCTGGGGGACGTCGCCGGGCACGGGCTGGCCGCCGCCTCGGTCACCGCCCAGCTGCGGCACGCGCTGCGCGCCCACCTGCTCCGCGACCGCGGCCCGGCCGCCGCGCTGCAGGGACTGGGCGAGCTGATCGCCGCGCTGCTGCCCGGGGAGCTGGCCACCGCGGTCGTCGTCGAGCTCGACCCGGAGACCGGGGAGGTCGCGGTCGCCAACGCCGGCCATCTGCCCGTGCTGCACGCGGCGGCCGACGGGGTGCGGCTGCTGTCCGAGGGGCGGGGACCGGCGCTGGGCCTGCTCGACGAGGTCGACTACGCCGAGACCCGGCTCCGGCTGGCCGGGCCGGACCGGCTGCTGCTCTACAGCGACGGGCTGGTGGAGCGCCGCGACGTCCCGCTGCCCGACCGGCTGGACACGCTGTGCGCCGCCGTCGCGGCCGGCCGGGAGCCCGAGGCGCTGCTGGACGAGGTGCTCGCCGCCCTCGACCCGGGCGACACCGACGACGTCACCCTGGTCGCCCTCGGCCGCACCTGAGCCGCGCCGGACCGCTCCCTCCCCGGCCTACGCCGCTGCCCCGCATGGTGGGCAGGGGTGGACTTCGAGGAGGGCAGTACCGCCGGGGCGACCACCTCTCGCAGCGATGGCGTCGCTACCGAGCGCGGCCGTCGGCGTCCGCGCGGCTCGGGACCGGCGGCTGGCGGCGCACGCCGGCGTCGAACCGCTGCGTCCGGTCGCCGGGGTCGTCCTCGCCGTCGGCCGCGTGCCGCCCGAGGGTGGGGAGCGCGAACTCGGCGGTCTCGTCCAGCAGGTGCTTGGCCACGATGAGAGTCCTTCCGTGCGTGGTCAGCACCGAGGCTAGGAGCCGGAGCGGACGTAGCTGGGATGCACGGGGACGGCTGTGCCCGGTGGGACTGCCGGGGCAGCGGAGGTGCCGTCGTCGGGTCCTTCACCCGTCGCCGCGGCGACGGCGCCGGCGAGGCGGGTCGCCGCCACCGCGGCTGCGCGCGAACGACTGCGCCAGCTCCCGCGGCCAACCGTCGTCCACCAGCAGGAGCTCCAGGCGCCGGCCGAGCACCTGGTCGACGTCGCCGGCCGGCAGCTCCGAACCGAACACCACCTCGCGCAGGGCCCAGCCACGCCCGGCCGCGGCCCCGGTCGCGACGGCCGCGGCCAGCTCCTCGACCCCGGCCACGTCCATGCGCAGTGCCGCCCACCGCAGCGCCGGCGGCAGCGCCGAGACCGGGACGGCGTCGCCCAGCCGGGCCAGCCAGCCCGGATCGGCGACCAGCAGGTGCCCCAGCAGCTCGCCGTGCTCCGCCGTCCACCCACCCGACGACCGCCACTGCGCGAGCAGCGCGTCGCCGACGACCTCGCGGCGGGTGGCCAGCAGGGCCAGCTCCCAGGTCTGTCCGGTGAGCCGGAACAGCGGCAGGTCGACGCCCAGGGTGAGTGTCTGCTCGACCAGCAGACCGGCCGCGCGGTCCAGCCGGGCGATCCGGCGCCCACGGCGCACCTCGCCGGCCAGCGCCGCGCACAGGTCGGCCTGCCCGACCCCGGCCACCTCGACGGCCAGCTCGGCCGGGCCCGCGGCGCCGTCGAACACCTCGTCCAGCAGCGCCGCCAGCACCCGGCCGCGCACCAGCTCGGCGACCGCCGGCCACCGGTCGACGGCCGCCCGCAGCGCCGTCTCGACGGCCGGGCTGCCCGCGGCGAGGTCCAGGGCGGCGGCCGCGTTGCCCCCGCGCCCCAGCCAGCGCGGCGCGGCCGACGACTCGAGCACGCTGGCCACCTGATCGGCCGACAGCCCGGCGGCGTCCTGCTCGGCCCAGGCGTCGGCGAACAGCCACGCGTCCAGGCGGCGCAGGTCGGCCAGCTCGTCGGGCGCGAGCTCGGCCTTGCTCGCGGCCTCGAGCAGCGTGCGGGCGCGCTCGGTGTCGTGTGCCGCGACCGCCGTCCGGGCGGGCGCGTCGGTGAGCCGCACGCCGACCGGCGCGGTGTCCCCGACGTCCTCCCGGGTGCCGGTGGACAGCGAGACGCCGCTGGTCAGTGCGCGCGGCAGGACGACGAAGAGCACCTCGGCCACCTCGCGGCCCGACGCCGTCCGCACCGGCAGCGCGCAGCTGCCCGAGCCCGCGGCGAGGGTGGCCAGCAGCCCGGCCAGCGGCGGGGTCAGGGCGTCCACCTCGTCGGGGGTCAGCGCCGGCGCGGCCCGGTCGGCGAACGCCACCCGCAGCGGCGGCAGGTCGGCGCTGGGGGCCGAGTCCTCGGGGAGGGCGTCGAGGAACCGCCCGGCCCGGCGCAGCGCGAGCAGTTCGCGGACGCCCAGCCGGCCGCCCTCGTCCCAGAGCAGGTGCACCAGGTAGTTGCCGGGGCGGCCGAAGCCGTCGGCGCGGGCGGCCACCGCGCGGTAGAGCACCCGACCGGCGCCGCGGGAGAGCACCCCGTAGGCCTCGCCGTCCTCGGGCCGGAAGCCGACCAGCGCGCCGAGCGCCTTGCGGGTGCGGCCGACGTCGGCCGGCCAGTCCGCGGAGTGCGCGTAGACGCCGAACCCGGGCCCCTCCAGCGTGCGGCTGGCCGAGGTGTAGAGCGCCTGGGGGCAGGCCCGGCCGCTCACCGCGACCACTCGCCGCGCAGGCCAGCGCCGTACTCCTCGGGGTCCAGGCCCTCCGCCGAGAGGAAGCCCGAGCGGGCCAGCAGCACCAGCAGCGGGTCGAGCACGCCGACCGGCGCGATCCGCGGGTAACCGCCGTCCCGGGCGTCGGAGCCGGTGGCCGAGACCGCGTGCACGGTCGGCCGGGGCAGCCGGTGCAGGACCGCCGTCAGCAGGTTCGACCCGCCGCTGACCTCGAGGAAGTCGACCAGCCGGGAGCTGTTGTCGCGCACGTCGGCGAACCAGTGCGCCAGCGGCATCGTCCGCAGGTCGGGGTCGCGCAGGGTCTCGGCCGGGAAGTCCGGCACGCCGCGCAGCTTGTCGGCCTTGCTGAGCACGACGGCGGTGGCCACGTCGTCCACGTGCGCGTCGAGCGGCAGGCTCCGGGCGGCGCGCAGCACGTTCGCCAGATTGACCACCATCTGCGTGTGCCGGGCCAGGCCCATCGAGTCCTCGCCGGGATCGGCCACCGACCGCAGCCGTGGGAAGACGCCGGGGGAGAGGACGACGAGCAGCGAGGTCGCCGCGTAGAGGAACCTGCCGTAGAGACCCATGTCCTCGCTGCGGTACAGCTGCTCGCCGGAGGCGTCGAAGAAGACCAGGTTGACCGTGCGCTCGGCGCCGTTCCGGCCGGTGCCGCGCAGCACGAGGATGAACGGCTCGGGGGAGCTGCCCTGACCCAGCAGCGGCAGGGTCAGCGGCAGCTGCTGGCGCTGCACCAGCAGCCGGTAGCGGTGGTCGTCGAAGCGGGCGGCGGACTCCTCGTCCATCTCGACGGAGACGCCGAGCGGGGCCAGCGCGCCCTCGTGCAGCAGGTCGATGAGCACGGTCAGGTAGGTGCTCTTCGAGGCGCCGGTCAGCCCGACCAGGCCGACCACGATCGTCGGCCGGTCGAGGTACTCCGGCGGCAGCCGGTGCCCGCGCGGGCAGGTCGGCACCACGCTGGCCGCGGCCGCGCCGGCCGCGTCCCGGGCCGTGGGCACCGGCAGGGGGTCGGTGCGCAGCGGGTCGAGCAGCCGCTGCCAGCGGGTCCGGCGCTCCACCGGTGGCCGGGTGGGCGCACCGGTGGCGTCGCGCCACACCGGCGCGGTCAGGGGCTCCAGGCAGCGGGGGCAGACGCGGCGGCGCATCGTCAGCGGACGAACAGCGCGAAGAAGACGACGGTGGTGACCGCCAGGATCGCCAGCAGTACCCGCTGACGCTCCCGGAACCGCTGGCGGCGCGCGTCGAGCCGTTGCTGGGCCAGCGCGCGCTCGTACAACCCGGACACGGTGCTCCTCCTCGAGGGGTCGGGGCCTGCGAAGGCCACGGTGTCAGAAGACGACGTGGTAGAGGACGGCGAGCAGCAGCCCGGCGACGACGCCCAGCAGCACCATCACCGCGGCGGCCGCCGTGAAGCCGGTCCAGGTGTCGGCGACCGCCCGTTCCAGCCGGGCCAGCTCGTAGCGCGCCGCCTCGGTGACCGCGCCGAGGGAGCGCAGGTCGCGCATCGTCGTCCGCGGGTCGGGGATCTGCGAGGTCTCGCCGAGCCAGCGGGTGCGCTGCTCCACCTGGCGGGCCAGCTGGGCCACGGTCGGGCGGCGCTCGGGGTTGAACCGCAGCGCCTTCTCCACGCTGTCGAGCAGGTTGGCCGGCACCCCGCTCAGGTCCAGCCGGCCGGCCCGCAGCGCCAGGTAGTAGTCCGAGTCGGGCATCGTGTCGTCGGGGTCCACCGGGTGCACCGCGCCGGCCGCGTAGGCGATCACCATGCCCCAGCTGTAGACGTCGCTGGCCTCGGTGAGCACCGCCCCCGCCAGCTGCTCCGGGCTGGCGAACAGCTTCGTGCCCAGCGCCGCCATGCCCGTGGTCGCGGTGCCCGACGGCGGCTCCGGGCCGATGTAGCGGCTGATGCCGAAGTCGACCAGCCACACGTCGTCCCCGGAGATGATGATGTTGCCCGGCTTGACGTCCCGGTGAATGACGCCGGCGGCGTGCACGTCGCGCAGCGCGCGCAGCAGCCCGATGGCGATCCGGCGCAGCTCCTCGGCGTTCAGCCCGCCGGAGCGGTGCGCCATGAACTCGTCCAGCGGCGTCCCGGAGACGTACTGCTGCACGTAGTAGGGCGCCTCGGCCTCGAGGTCCTGGTCGACGATGCTGGCCACTCGCGAGCTCTTCACGCGGGCGGCGTTCTCCACCTCCCGGGCCAGCCGCTTGCGGGCCAGGTTCGGCGCGCCCTCGGGCAGCTGCTTGATGACGACCAGCGCGCCGTCCGGCCCGGCCGACCCGACGAAGACGTCCGCGCCCTGGCCACCGCGCGGCAGCCGGCACAGCAGGTCGTAGGGACCGATGCGGTCGGGGTCGGCGGGCTCGAGCAGCCCGATCTGCCGGGTCCCGGCCAGGTCGGCGACCGTTCCGCTGGAGTTCAACGCCTCGTCCACGGTCGAGCGGCCCTCCCTGTCGACGGAGACCCGACCGTAGAGGACCTCTCTGTGCACCGGCTGGGAGTCCTGCGCGGGCCGTGCGGGCCCACGAGGGCGCCCCGGGCACCTCCCGCTGCGGTGCCGCCCGGAGCAAGGGTCGGGCCCGGCACGCTCAGGCGGTGAGTGCAGGTGCACTCACCGCCTGAGCGTGCCGGGAGTACATCCCGTCGGCTGTGGGTGCCACCGGCCGCGGCGTACCGGGCGACCAGTGCCGTCGGAGCTGTGGCCGCCGTCTCCACAGCGAGCCGGCCCGTCCACACCTGCCGGCCGGTCCGGCCGACGGTCGCCGCGCGACGACACCCTCGGGCCGTGCCGTCGTTCGACCTCTCCGGGGCGTTGCGCCGCATCCGCCGCCGAGCCGACCTGTCCCAGCGCCAGCTCGCCGCTGCCTGCGGGCTGTCCCAGTCGGCCGTGGCGCAAGCCGAGAGCGGGCGGCGCGACCTGCCCGTCGGCGCCCTGGTCCGAGCCGCTGAGCAGGCCGGGCTGCGGCTGGCGCTGCTCGATGGTGCCGGTCAGGAGGTCGCCGGGATGTCCCCCGACGCCGTTCGGGACGGCTACGGCCGCCGCTTCCCGGCCCACCTCGACACCCACTTCGCTGACGAGCGCGCCGGGCGCTACGAGCACCGGTACGACCGTGGGCGGCCCTGGTTCACCGTGGACGTGGACCGGGGTGCCCGCGACGCCCTCCGGCGCCGCCTCGGCACGCCTCCGGACCACCACCCCGTGCGGCCCGGGGACTCGCCGCAGGAGCGGCGCGCCCGGCGCCAGGAGGCCGCACGGCAGCGCCGACGGGAGGAGGCGCGGCGGAGCCGGCGCGCCGGGGCGGCTCCCCACGTCCCCGACGAGTTCAGCTGCTGTTGCCCACCGGCCTGCGACGAGCTGGACGACGGCGGAGGGCGGCCGGTGCACGCCCTGGACTGCGCCTGTGGGTGCGACCTGGACTGAGCCGGCGGTCCCTCGCGGGCGATGACGCGGTCAGCCGGCGGTGAGGACGCCGGACTCCTGCCGCACCAGCCGGCCGGCCTCCAGCGCGCGGGTCAGCGCGGCCTGCAGCAGCGGGGTCAGGGACGGCGTGCGGCGGCGGTAGCCGAAGACCTCGGCGGTGCGCACGAACAGCTCGTCCTCGGCCAGCTCGCCCGCGGCCCGGCACAGCGCGGCCATGGCGTTGCCGACCTCCTCCGGCGCGACGTGCTCCAGCGGCCGGTCCGCGGCGGCCGCCTGCCGCCGGAAACCGGTCCAGCCGGCACGGTCCAGCGACTCGGGCCAGGCGAAGTCGCCGTCGACGACGCCGTCGGGCAGCAGCCGCAGCAGCGCGTCGCGGCGGGCCTCGCTGACGCGGGACAGCCCGAAGGCGCCCGCCGCGATCCGCACCAGCCGGTCGCGGTGCACCGGGCCCTCGGCCCTGAGCCCGGCGGTCAGCACCCGTCGCACGGTGCGGGCGGCCCGCGGGTCGTCCAGCGAGTCGAGCGCCTTGCGCTCCAGGCCGCCCCTCGGGGTCCAGGGCGAGAACGCCGTCTCGCCGTCCAGCAGCGGAGCGGCGGGCTTCCGCGGCGCCCGCCGGGCCGGCCGCGGGGTGGTCGTGGCCTCGACGGCGGGTTCCGCGGGGATCGCCGGGACCGGCTCCGGCGCGGCTCCGGGCTCGGCCACCACGCTCTCCACGACCGCCGGCGGCGCGGCCCGCAGCGGCACCACCGCGCGGACCTCGGGTGCCGGGGGCTCGGCGGGCGCGGGCACCGGCGGGACGACGGCGACCGGCTCCGGGTCCGGGTACGCCACCACGACGGGGGCAGCCGCCACCGGGGCCGGCGCGGGGACCGGCACCGCCGCGACGGCCGCGACCAGCCGGTCGAGCACGGCCTCGCGGTCGCGCAACCAGGTCGGCAGCCAGACCCGCTCGACGGCGGGCCAGCCGAGCATCCCCGACAGCACCTCGACCGGCAGGCCGTCGCGGTCGCCGACGGTGCGCCGCCGGGCCCACGCCGGACCGTCGAGCAGCACGGCCATCACCGGCTCGTCCGGCGCCCCGGTCCGGGCCACCGACAGGTCGACGCGGAACTCCGAGAGGCCGACGTCGGTGCGCACGCTCAGGCCCCGATCGCGCAGCGCCGCGGCGATCTCCTCGCGGTGCCGGTCCGGGACGGCGACCGGCCGGGCCTCACGCGGCAGCGCGTCGGTGCCGAGCGCGGCCAGGTCGAGGTAGGCCCGCAGGTGCTTCACGCCGACCGACGAGGTCTGCTCGGCGCGCAGCTGGGACGGGTCGAAGGAGGAGAGGACGACGACCTGCCGGCGGGCGCGGGTGACCGCCACGTTGAGCCGCCGCTCGCCGCCGACCCGGTTGAGCGGGCCGAAGTTCAGCGGCAGCACGCCGCGGTCGTCGACGCTGAAGCCGGTGGAGAACAGCACGACGTCGCGCTCGTCGCCCTGCACGTTCTCCAGGTTCTTGACGAACAGCCCCTCGCCGTCGGTGCGGTCCAGCGCCTCGACCAGCCGCTCGTCGCCGGCGTCCCGCAGCAGGCCCTCGATGTAGCCGCGCTGCTGGGCGTTGAAGGTGACCACGCCGATCGAGGGCACCACGTCCGGCGAGGCGTCGAACCGGCGGCGCACCTCGGCCACGACCGCCTTGGCCTCCATCGGGTTGGTGCGCAGCAGCCGCCCGGCGCCGGTGCGGTGGAAGGTGCCGTTGACCCGGACCAGCGAGATGCCGCGGCCGTCGACGTCCGCCGAGGGCCGGCCGTGCGTCGGCGCGGGGAACGACGAGAGCCGGTTGTCGTAGTAGTTGGCGTTGCTGAAGGCGATGAGCGACTCGTCCTGGCTGCGGTAGTGCCAGGACAGCCACTGCCGCGGCACCCGCGCCTGCACGCACTCGGAGAGGATCGACTCCTCGTCCTCGACGGAGGTGCCCAGCAGCTCGACCGCGTCGTCCTCCGCGACGCCGTAGGTCGGCTCGGCGAACGACGTCGGCGGCATCTGCCGGCTGTCGCCCACGACGACCGCCGCCCTGGCCCGGCCCAGCGCGCCGACCGCGTCGGCCACCCGGATCTGCGAGGCCTCGTCGAAGACCACCAGGTCGAACAGGCCGGCCTGCGCGGGGAAGAACCGGGCCACCGAGTCGGGGCTGACCAGCACGCACGGCATCACGGTGGTGACCAGCCGGCCGTGGCGGGCCAGCAGCGCGCGCACGCCCAGCCCGCGGCGGGGCTTGGCCAGCTCCCGCTGCAGCGCGCCGACCTCGCCGTCGCCGCCGACGGCGTCGAAGGACCGGGCCTCGAGCACCGAGGCGGGAAGTGCCGAGCGCAGGTGTGCGCGCACCGCCCGGGAGGCGGCGGTGAACCGGGTGATCGCCCGCTCGTGCGCGTCGGCGTCGAAGTCGTCGAGGCCGGCGGCGTCGCGGCGCTCGGTGACCGAGGCCCGCGCCAGCCCGCGCTCGAAGGCCCGGACGGCGTCCTCGGCGGGCAGCTCGCCGGTGATCAGCAGCGCCCGGGCCTCGTGCAGACCGGCGGCGCGCAGCGGCTCGAGGGTGTCGATCAGGTCGGCCCAGCGGCGCAGCGACATCAGCCCGGTGTGCTCGACGCCGCGCTCGGGCCGGGTCATCTGCCAGCGCAGCACCAGGCCGTCGTCGCCGGCCCACTCGGCCAGCCGCCGCGCGTTGCTGCGGCACACCCTCAGCAGCACGGTGACCGCGTCGCGCAGCCGGGCGACGGCGGCGCCGGCGGCCGGGTCGGGGCCCTCGCCCTGCACGACCCAGCGGCGCAGCGCGACGGCGAACTCGCTGGCGCTGTCGGTGGCGGCGCCGGCCCGCTCCAGCCACTCGACCTGGCCGACCAGCAGCTCCGGCTCGGCCAGCGGGTTCCAGCTGGGCGGCACGACCAGGCCGGGGATCACCGAGGCGCGGGCGACGATGCCCTGCGCGGCCGTCTGCAGCCGCCACAGCTGCGCGGTCAGCTCCGGGACGTCGCCGAGCTTGACCTGCACGCCCGGCCGCAGGACCGGCTGCAGCCGGTCGCGGACGGCCCGCAGCCCCGCGCGGCGGGCCAGGAAGCGGCCGGCCTGCGCGGTCTGCGCGGCGACGTAGAGGTCGGCCAGCGGCAGCTCCAGCGCGGCCGGGGTGGCCAGCTCCATCCCGGGGTGGACGGCGCCGGAGAACGCCGCGACCTCGCTCAGCACGGTCGTCGTCGCCACGTTCCAGCGCTCGGTGGGCACCTCGTCGAGGACGTCGAGCGTCGTCGCCGGGCCGCAGAGCAGGTGGGCCAGCGCGTCGAGGTCCGCGGGCGTGCGGACCTCGCGCAGCACCCGGGCCAGCTGCGGCTCGCTGGGCAGGTCGCGGACGGCCTGGTCGACGGCGGCTGCGGTCTGCTGGGCGGCGAGCAGGTCGACCTGCGCGGTGTCCACGAACGCCCATGCGTGCCGCGGCGAGGGGCGCACCAGGTCGGCGATGTCGGGCAGCAGTGCCAGCGCTCGGCGGACCGCGGTGAGCGTCTCGGCCGAGGCGGCGGCCACGAACGCGGGGGAGACCGGCAGGCTCGGGACGCCGTCCCGCCGGGCCAGCGTCGCCGTCCGGGCGGTGTAGTACGACAGCCCGGCGGCGTTCTCCGCGTGCAGCCGCTCGGCGTAGCAGGCCAGGGTGCGGCGGGCCGAGCGGAGGTCGTCGGAGTCGGCGGTCAGGCCCTCGGGGTCGACGGTGACCGCGTGCTCCAGTGCGGCCTGCACCTGGGCGCGCACTCCTGCGGCCTTGGCGCCCTTGTCGTGCAGGTCGAGCACGAAGGGGCCCATGCCGACGGCCTCGAGCCGCCGCGCGACGACGTCCAGGGCCGCGCGCTTCTCGGCGACGAACAGCACCTTCTTCCCGTCGGCGACCGCGCGGGTGAGCAGGTTGGTGATCGTCTGCGACTTGCCGGTGCCGGGCGGGCCCTCGAGGACGAAGGTGCGGCCGGCGGCGGCCTCGGCGACCGCGCGCAGCTGCGAGGCGTCGGCGGGCACCGGGCACGCGGCGGCCAGCTCGTCGAGGTCGGTGGCGTCCGCGGTGTCGGGGACCGGGTCGACGAACGCCTCCGTGGGCCGGTGCACGAGGTGGTGCACCAGCGGGTTGGCGGTGAGGTCGGCCCAGTGCTCGTCGAGGTCCTTCCAGAGCCGGTACTTGGCGAACTGCAGGACGGCGAGGTCGGCGGTGGCCTCGACCCGGTGCGGCAGCCCGGCGTCGGCCAGCGCCTGGCGCATCGCCTGCAGCGACCGGTCCAGGTCGATGCCCGCGCCCTCCTCGCCGGGCTCGGTCAACCCCGGGACGGCGAGGCCGTGCACCTGCCGCAGCTTCTCCAGCAGGCAGTAGTTCGGGGTGCTCGACCCGGTGTCGTCGAGCGCCAGCCGGTAGACGCCGTTGCGGCTGGTCGGGGTGAGGGTGACCGGCACCAGCACCAGTGGGGAG
This sequence comes from Geodermatophilus sp., assembly GCA_035474935.1. Taxonomy (GTDB): domain Bacteria; phylum Actinomycetota; class Actinomycetes; order Mycobacteriales; family Geodermatophilaceae; genus Geodermatophilus. Next base: position 18,241 of record DATIMX010000515.1, read on the forward strand.
CGCAGCGGCCGGCCGTCGAGCTCCCACACCAGGCTGCCGAGCGCCAGGTACAGGTTGTTGGCGCCGGTCTCCTCGCGCACCGTCTTGGCCTTGTAGGCCAGGTTGCGCAGCCGCGGCAGATAGCCGCCCTCGCTGACCTGGACGTGCACCGCGCGGCGCTCGACGAGCACCTCGGCCAGCTGCGCGTCGGGCAGGTCGCGCGCGGTGGCCAGGCCGCGCTCGCGGTGCACGGCGGCGATCCGGTCGTCGGGCAGCAGCTGGACGGCGGTGCCGCTGTGCAGCAGGTCCTCCAGCACGGCCAGGTGGGACGCCGGCACGGTCAGCGGCAGGCCGGCCCGCTCGCTGTAGTTGATCAGCCGGTTGCGCAGCGAGAGGTCCAGCAGGCTGTTCTTCCACTGCTGCACGCGGGCGGGGATCTCGGGGCGGCCTGGCACCGAGGTCACCGGCGTCCGCTCGACCGGCCGGGCCGGGACGCTGTGCACCGCCGGCCGGTACTCGACGACCTGCACCGCGCCGTCCCGGCCGCGGGTGCGGGCCGGCAGCGGCACGATGCCGTCGCGCCGGGCGCGGTGGACGTCGGTGACGCCGAGGACCCGGTCGAGGTCGCCAGCGCCGGCCAGCCAGGCGCTGTAGGCCGGGCCGTGCAGGTCGGCGCCGGCGGAGCCGCGGCTGGTGAGCAGCGTGGTCTCGACCAGCCGGATCAGCCCGAGGTCGACGAGGTTGACCAGCGGCGCGACGTCGGTGGTGGCGACGCTCTCGGCGCTGCGCTCCTCCCGCCAGTAGCCGAGGAAGGCGTGGCCCTCGGCGACCCACAGCAGCGGCCGGATGCCGGCCTGCTCGAGCGCGGCGGCCAGCGTGACGACGGTGTCCAGGCAGGTGCCGACCCGCCCGTCGAGGACCTCACCAGGGGTGCGCACCTTCTGCCCGTCGTCCGCCCAGCTTGCGGGCGGCTCGCTGTAACGGATGTCCC
>DATIMX010000516.1:0-5718 GCA_035474935.1 Geodermatophilus sp.
GGTGGCCACCAGGGCGTCCTGCGCCCCGACCGACAGCAGGAAGTGCAGCCCCGTGGCCAGCCCCGTCACCAGGCCCTGGTCGAGCGGGGTGCGCGGCGAGAGCGAGGGCGCGAACGTGCCCGGGGCCGTTGCCGCGGCGACCACCAGGCCTACGTCCGGCGGGGAGCCCGGCTCGGGCAACCGCGCCGCGATCGGTCGTCGCGTCCGCACTCCTGCTCGTCCCATGGCGGGAGGATGAGCCGCGGACCGCAGTCCGCGGCTCATCCTCCTGGTGGGAGTTTCGTCCTCCGCGGCCTCCGTAGCGTCGGCGGTCCCACGAGCGGAGCGTGCGATGGCGACCGAACCGGTGACGAGGCCCCCTGCCAGGGACACCGACGCCTCCTCCCCGTCGGCGGCGCCCGAGGGGGCCGGGGGCCGTCCCGCGCGGCGGTGGCTCCGGTGGCTGCCGCGCTACCCGTGGAGCGGGGTGACGGGGGCCCTGCTGCTCGGCTGCAGCTCCCTCACCCCGTCCCTGCTGCCCCGGGGCTGGTTGCTGCAGGGCCTCATCGCGGGGCTCACGGCGGCGATCGGTTACGGGCTGGGGGTCGCGGTCGCGTGGTTCGTCGCAGAGGTCACCGACCGCCGGCTCTCCGCCGGGGCCCGTCGCCTCGCTTGGCAGGCGGTGGCGGTCGCCGGGCCGGCGCTCGTCCTGATCGCGTTGGGCTTCGGTCTGTACTGGCAGCAGCAGATCCACCTGCTCATGGGCCTCGAGCCGCCGGAGGGGTTCTCCGCCGTCGGGATCGTGGTCGTGGCGGTACTGGTGTTCGCGGGACTGGTCGCGATCGCCCGCGGCGTCCGGCGGGCGGCCCGCTGGCTGGTCCGGACGCTGGGCCGGGTGCTGCCGGGCCGGGTCGCCCGCCCGCTCGGTGTCGTCGCGGTCGGCGTCCTGCTGGTCTTCCTGCTCAACGGCGTCCTCTTCCAGGGGCTGGTCGAGGTCATGAACTCCACGTTCAGCGTTCAGGACGACGGCACGGAGGAGGGCGCCGTCCGCCCCACGATCCCCGAGCGGTCGGGGAGCCCCGGGTCCCTGGTGCCGTGGGAGGACCTGGGTCTCCAGGGACGCAACTTCGTCGGCACCGGCCCGACGCCGGAGGAGCTCACCGCCTTCTCCGGCCGCCCGGCGCGCCAGCCGGTCCGCGCCTACGTCGGCCTGGCGTCCGCGGAGGACGTGCGCGACCGCGCGGCCCTGGCCGTCGCCGACCTCGAGCGCGCGGGTGGCTTCGACCGGGAGGTGCTCGTCGTGGTCACCACCACCGGGACCGGGTGGGTCGACCCCGCAGCGAGCGGCGCGCTGGAGTACGCGCTCAACGGCGACAGTGCGATGGTGGCGATGCAGTACTCGTACCTGCCCAGCTGGCTGTCCTTCCTCGTCGACCAGGTCAAGGCCCGGGACGCCGGACGGGCGCTGTTCGACGCCGTGTACGGAGCCTGGTCGCAGTTGCCCGTGGACGACCGGCCGGAGCTGTACGTCTTCGGGGAGAGCCTCGGGACCTTCGGCGGGGAGGCCGCCTTCAGCGGCCTGGCCGACATCGAGAACCGCACCGCCGGGGTGGTGTGGGCGGGCCCGCCGAACTTCAACGAGCTGTGGCGTGGCCTCGTGGCCGACCGGGACGCCGGCTCACCGGAGTGGCTCCCGGTGTACGAGGAGGGCCGGACCGCGCGGTTCGCCGACGAGGCGCCCGACCTCGCCCGACCGCCGGCCCCGTGGGAGACGCCCCGGGTGGTCTACCTGCAGAACGCCTCCGACCCGATCGTGTGGTGGTCCCCGCGGCTGCTCCTGAGCCGACCCGACTGGCTCGAGGGCACCCGCGGGCCGGACGTGTCGCCCGACATGTTCTGGCTGCCGTTCGTCACCTTCTGGCAGGTCACCGCCGACCTGGTGTTCTCGACCGGCGTGCCCGACGGGCACGGCCACAAGTACGAGGCCGACTACGCGAACGCGTGGGCGGAGGTGGCGCAGCCGCCCGGCTGGACCGACGCCGACACCGACCGGCTGCGGCAGCTGGTCGGCGGCGGCTGACGTGGCCCGGTCGCCGGCGTGACGACGTCGGCCGCTCGCCGCGGGCGCTACCGGCTGGTCTCCGCCGCCGTCGTCGTCGCGCTCGCCGCGATCAACGTGGTCGACCACCAGCTGCACCCGCCCTGGTGGGTGCGCGGGCTGGAGGGTGCCGCCCTCCTCGCCTGGGCCCGGTTCGAGGGCCTGTCGTGGGCCGAGCTGGGCTTGAGCCGGGACCGGCTGTGGGCCGGCTGCCGATGGGCGCTCGGCGCGATGGCCGTCGTCGCCGGCGTCTACGTGGTCGGCGTGCTGCTCCCTCTGGCGCGGCCGGCCTTCCAGGACGACCGCTACGACCTCCCGCTGCCCGACGTGCTCCGCACCGCCCTGCTCGTGATCCCGCTCGGCACGGTGCTCCTCGAGGAGGTCGCCTTCCGCTCGGTGCTGTGGGGAGCGCTGTCCCGCCACTGCAGCCCGTGGCAGGTGCTGGTCACCACCTCGGTGCTGTTCGGGCTGTGGCACGTCTTCCCGGCGCTGGGCCTGGGGACCACCAACCGCGGCGTCTCCGGCGCCGTCGGGGATGGCAGCAGCGCCGTGGTCGTCGCGGCCACCGTCGGGTTCACGACGATCGGCGGCCTGGTCTTCGGTGAGCTGCGCCGGCGCAGCGGCAGCGTCGTCGCGAGCGCCGGGGCGCACTGGGCCACCAACTCCCTCGGCGTCCTCTTCGGACTCGTGGCCCGGCGCCTGGACGCGACGGGCGTCTGACCTGCGGCACTCCGGGACGCGGTCATCCCGCGCGGGTGATGCCCGCCGGCCCCCCGGCGGAGACGGTGGAGCGGTCCCCGCCGGGGCCGCTGGGGACGCGGAGGTGCGCCGGTGACCGCGGTTGCTGCAGAGGTCGTTCCCGAGGACGACGGTCCCCGGCCACCCGGGATCTCGCCCGTGGACCTCCTGGTGACCCGGATCGCCCGGGAGCACGGCGCGGACCCCGCGGAGGTCCGGGAGCAGGCCGCGGTGGCGCTCGCCGTCTGCGACGGCGCCCGGGTCCAGGCGTTCGTCCCGATCCTGGTGGAGAAGAGGCTGCGGGGCACCTTCCGCGACCACGAGATGCTCCGCTGACGCGGACGGTGAGGCGGGGAGCATGACACCGGTCCCACCCGGCTTCCGCGCGCTGACCGGCTACCGCCGGAGCTGGCTGGCCAAGGACGTCGTCGCCGGGGTGGTGCTGACCACGCTGCTGGTCCCGCAGGGGATGGCCTACGCCGAGCTGGCGGGGCTGCCCCCCATCACCGGCCTGTACACGACCATCACGTGCCTGCTCGCCTACGCGCTGTTCGGCCCGTCGCGCATCCTGGTGCTCGGGCCCGACTCCTCGCTGGGGCCGATGATCGCGGCGACCGTGCTGCCTCTGGTGGCCGCGGGCGGGGACCCGGAGCGGGCGGTGGCGCTGGCGTCCATGCTCGCGATCATGACCGCGGCGGTCATGCTCGCGGCGGGCTGGGCCGGCCTGGGCTTCGTCGCCGACCTGCTCTCCAAGCCGACCATGATCGGCTACATGAACGGGCTGGCGCTGACCATCCTGGTCGGCCAGCTGCCCAAACTGCTCGGGTTCTCGGTCGACGGCGACGGGCTGGTCGGGGAGTTCGCCGGGTTCGTCGCAGCGGTCGCGCGGGGGGACACCGTCCCGGCCGCCGCGGCGGTCGGCATCGGCGGCATCGCGGTCGTCCTCACGCTGCGCCGGTGGGCGCCCCGGGTGCCGGGCGTGCTGGTCATGGTGGTCCTGGCCATCGCCGCCAGCAGCGCCTTCCACCTCGGGGAGCGCGGCGTGAGCCTGGTCGGCGTGCTACCGGAGGGCTTCCCGCCGCTGACCCTCCCCGCCATCGCCTGGTCCGACGTCGCACCGCTGGTCGCCGGGGCCCTGGCGATCGCGCTCGTCTCCCTCGCGGACACCATCTCCACCGCGTCGTCCTTCGCCGAGCGCACCGGCCAGGAGGTGCGCGGCAACCAGGAGATGATCGGCATCGGCGCGGCCAACCTGGCCGCCGGCCTGTTCCAGGGATTCCCGGTGAGCACCAGCGCCTCACGCACCGCGGTGGCCGAGCGCGCGGGTATGCGCACGCAGCTCACCGGGGTCACCGGCGCCGCCCTCATCCTCGTGATGATCCTGTTCCTGCCGGGCCTGTTCCGGAACCTGCCGCAGGCGGCGCTGGCGGCGGTGGTGATCACCGCCTCCCTGTCACTGGCCGACCTGCCCGGCACCGCGCGCCTGTGGCGCCAGCGGAGGGTCGAGTTCACCCTGTCGCTCGTCGCGTTCGCCGGTGTGGCGCTGCTCGGCGTCCTGCCCGGCATCGCCATCGCCGTCGGCCTGTCGATCCTCAACGTCTTCCGGCGGGCCTGGCGTCCGTACCAGACCGTCCTCGGGCTGGCCGACGGCGTGGCCGGATACCACGACGTCCGGTCCTACCCGGAATCGCGGCAGCTCCCGGGACTGGTGATCTACCGGTTCGACGCGCCGCTGTTCTTCGCCAACGCCAGGACCTTCCGGGACGAGGTCACGGCCATCGCCCGCGCCGAGCCGGCGCCGCGGTGGATCGTGGTCGCCGCCGAGCCGATCACCGACGTCGACACCACGGCCGCCGACGTGCTCTTCGACCTCGACCGCGCGCTGGACGAGCGCGGGCAGACACTGGTGTTCGCCGAGCTCAAGGACCCCGTCCGCCGCAAGGTCGAGCGCTACGGGCTGGCCCGCGAGATCCAGCCGCAGCACTTCTTCCCGACCCTGGAGGCCGCCGTCGACGCCTTCCAGCGACAGACCGGCGCCACCTGGCCCGCGCCCCGCACCGCGTCGGACGTGGGGACCGGCGTCCTCGAGCGACCGGATCCGCCCACGCAGGCCCAGGCCTGAGGCCGGGCGCGGGCGGGTCAGGTCTCGCGGCTCGCCGGGGGTGCGGCGGGGTCCGCGCCCACCGGCGCAGGCCGGTCCGCCGCCCTATCCCCGGTCGGTGCGCGGCCGGCCGCGAGGCTCCAGAGCGCCGCCCACTCCAGGCGCCCGCGCGGCGGCCGGATGCCCGGCCGCTCCCGGGGGAGCCGGACGCGCAGCGCCCGCGGACGGACGGTGCAGCGAACAGGGGTGGACAGCCGTACCGTCTCGCCGTCGATCCCCACCGGTACCTCGGGGACGTCGGCGGTGACCAGCACCGCCGGCGCCTCCGCCCGCTGGACGCCGCGCCGGTGAGCGCCCTGCAGCAGCCCGACGGCCTGCCGGGCGGTGCCCACCCGCACCGCGATCACGCCGAGCACACCGCGGTCGAGTCGCGACCGCCGGCCCATCCCGGCGAGGTCGGAGTCCTCGTAGGGGTTGTTGCTCACCAGCAGCGCCTGCGGTCCGTCGATGACGATGTTCCCGACCTCGGCCACCAGGCGCGCCCCGCGCCGGTGGCTCAGCAGGTCCGGGAGCGCCTCCAGGGCGGTGCGGGCCTTGTCGTCGCGGTAGGCCGGGTTCAACACGATCTCGGCGTACGCGCCGAAGGAGGCGTTGTTCACGAACGGCCGCCCGTTGACCTCACCGAGGTCGATCCGGGCCTCCACGCCGTCGCGCAGCGCGTCGAGGCAACGGCTGGGGTCCTGGCGGTCCAGTCCGAGGTCGAGGGCGAAGTGGTTGCGAGTGCCCGCGCTGATGACCAGGA
>DATIMX010000517.1:0-4127 GCA_035474935.1 Geodermatophilus sp.
GGCGTCACGCCCTGACCGCCTGAGCTGGGCTTCACCCGGGGTCCGATCAGTCTCACGGGTATGGGTCGGCTCTGGCATGAGCGCGGCCGCTGCGGGAGTCTTCGGCGTTGCGAAGCTTCGAAGCCACGGCGGTGGCCGCGATGAACAGTGTGGACCGGGCCGGCGGGGCTGACCAGGCTCTGCACGAGACCATGGGGTGACCCGCCTCGGGCACGGGTCCCGGGGCCTTGTCGCGCCTCCCTCCGCCGTGCCAGGGTCGCCCGCGTCTCACCGGCGCGGAGGGGAGCGCGATGGGGTCGGTGGTCGTGTGCGGGGGCAGCGTCGTCGGCCTGTGCGTGGCCATGATGCTGGCGCGAGACGGGCATGAGGTGACCGTCCTGGAGACCGATCCGGCCGGCGCCCCGGCGACCCCCGCCGAGGCCTGGTCGTCGTGGCGGCGCACCGGCGTCGCGCAGTTCCACCAGCCGCACATCCTGTTCCCCCGCTTCCGGGAGGTCAGCGAGGTGGAGCTGCCCGGGCTGCTGGACCGGCTTGTGGCCGCTGGCGGGGTGTGGGTGGACCTCCTGCAGACGCCGCCGCCGTCGGTGACCGACCGGGTGCGGCGTCCCGCTGACGACCGCCTCCGGTTCGTCAACGCCCGGCGGCCGGTGCTCGAGGCCGTGGTCGCCGCCGCGGCCACCGAGCAGCCGGGCGTGACCGTGCGCCGCGGCGTGCGGGTCACCGGGTTGCTGCCTGGCCCCTCGGCGGTGCCCGGGGTTCCGCACGCCGCCGGTGTCCGCACCGCCACCGGCGAGGAGATCCGTGCCGACCTGGTGGTCGACGCGACGGGACGACGCACGCCGGCGCAGGACTGGCTCACCGGCCTCGGCGCCCGAGGCGCCCACGTCGAGGCGGAGCTGAGCGGGTTCGTGTACTACACGCGCTACTTCAGCGGAGCCGCGCTTCCACTCCGGCGGGCCCCGGCCATGACGCCCATCGGCAGCATCTCGCTGCTCACCCTGGAGGGCGACAACAACACCTGGTCGGTGAGCGTGTGCGGCCTGACCGGGGACGCGCCGCTGAAGGCGTTGCGCGACCCGGGGATCCATGCCCGGGTCGTGGCCGCCTGCCCTCGTCATGCGCACTGGCTCGACGGCCGGCCGCTCACCGGAGTTCTTCCGATGGCCGGCATCCTGGACTGTCACCGGCGCTTCGTCGTCGACGGCGAGCCGGTGGTGACCGGCTTCGTCGCCGTCGGCGACGCCTGGGCCTGTACCAACCCCTCGGGCGGGCGCGGCCTGTCCCTCGGCCTGTTCCAGGCGCAGCTGCTGCGCGCCACGGTGGCCGGCCACCTCGACGATCCGGCGGTGCTCGCCCGCGTGTACGACCACCGGACCGTGTCCGAGGTGACGCCGTACTACCGGCACCAGCTCGCTGCCGACCGGGCCCGAGTCGCCGAGATGAACGCGATCCGCCAGGCGCTGCCACCCCCGCCGGGCGACCCGGTGACGGGCCGGTTCCTGGCCGCCGCCATGCAGGACGCCGACGTCTTCCGTGCCCTGCTGGAGACGGTGACCTGCCTGGCCCTGCCCGCGGAGGTGTTGGCCCGGCCCGGAATGCGTCAGAAGGTCGACCGCCACGGCGACGCACCGCGGCCGCCGTCCCCCGGCCCGGACCGCACCCGGCTGCTTCAACTGCTTGGCGCCGCCTGACCGGCCGGGCGCGTGGCCGTTCGGCGCCGCCGGACAGACGAGGCGGGCCGGCGCCCGCGGTCGGCGCGCCTCAGTTCCGCGGCGGCCGCGGCCGGCGCCTGCCCGGTCCGGGCCAGCTCGTCGGCGAGCTCGACGGCGCGGGCTTGCAGGTCGGCACGGCGCCCGTTGAGCTCCTCGACCCCCGTCGCTCTTCCTCGGTAACGGCCAGGGCATCGTCGGCCGGCGCGACGACTCCTACCTGCTTGCGCGGCGGTTGGCGCGATGCCATCGACTACTGGGCCATCCAGCCCCGGCAAGCTCGGCCCCTCGGAGCGAGAGTTCTCAGGTGAAGGCAGCGGCACGGTCGTCAAAGCAGTGGTGGCCTGTCTGAAGGAGTAACGGACCGATGTGCTGCAGGTTGATAAACGACCCAGCCGAGGTGCACGGCTGCAAGGGCTGCCCCCTGATATGACGCGGTCCAGCGCTGATCCTGAACAGGTGGATGGAAATATCCTGGACTGAAGATGTGGCCGCGGTGACGTCCGCTGAGTGGTGCAGATAGCCCTCAACGTGTTGGTGAGTGGTGGGGTGACTCTGACGCGATCAGGGCTGGCCGCGCCATCTCCCTGGCCGGTTGGTCGGGCTGGGCCAGGGAGCCTGCGGAGAGGTGGCGGCGGTCAAAGACGTGCCATTCGTCGTGGGCCTCAATCAGCACCGCGCCGGCGAGGCGCTGCAGGGCTTCGGAGTTGAGAAGACACCGACGACGTCCGTGCGTCGGACTACTGCGGCTGATCCTCGTCCGGCCCCTTCGGTCCGCCGTCCACATCCGCTACGGCGGGCGTCTTGCGTTGCGCCTGTGCCGATCGCAGCGCGAGGCGCGTGAAGTAGGCCTTGCGAGCGTGCCCAGCTCGGCGTGCCCGCTCGGCCGGCGACAGCACCCCGTCCGGGTCGACCTGACCTCGTTGCACTCGCCACGGCGCTGAACAGCGTCCTCGATGCCGCCGACCCACAGGTCGGGGGCCGTTGTCGTGTGTGTCACACCACCGAGTGGCGACCTGCCGTCGCCTCGTCCCGCTCGGGACCACGACGACCCGCCGCTCGGCACGCTCCCGCGCAGGCCGGGGACGGCACCGGGCCGCCTGGACGACGCCCGGCGGCCCGCGGGGCGGCGTGAGAGGTGGAGGCCGGAGGCTCCCGTGATCGAGCGCCGGGCGGGGCTCCACGCAGGCCGGGACGGCACCTGTCCGCGGTGTCGGCCGGCAGGCCGACGATGTGCTCCGTGTTGCGGCGAGGTCACGATCTCACCCCGATGAGCTGGTCCGCCGGTGTACGCCGTCACGCGCCGGGTAGACGGCGTAGCGTGATGCCCGTCAAGACAGCAGTGGACCCACCAGCCGGACGACGACCGGCGCACGCGAACGACGAGAACAGCACGACACGACAGACCGGCACGACCCAGTGACGTCCCTGCTGACCCGGACCACCTGCACCACCTGCACCGGCCTCACCGCTCTCGGCGAGTCCCGGCGTCGGATCGGGCGGGTCGGGAACACAGGGGGACATCCTGGCGCTGTGCAGGAGGCCGATCCGCAGCCGCGGGTCCGTGCGGTAGAGAGCGAGTGATGACCGAGATGACCCCGACGCTGACGACGACCCCCGCCGCCGACGACCTGGTCGTGCCCTTCCACTGCGACCGCTGTGGTGCGCTCGCGAAGGTGCGTGTCGTGCTCGCCAACGGCAGTGACCTGGTGTTCTGCGGTCACCACGCCCGTGAGTACGACGGCAAGCTGCGCGACATCGCCGTCGACATCATCGAGACCGACGGCGAGGCGAAGCTCGCCAACTGATCGAGGCGCTATCGTCGCGCCTCGATGCACTGCAACACCCGACGACGCCGTCGCGCCTCAGGTCCGCTCCGCGGGCCGGGGCCGGCGGCACCGTCGTCTCCGGGGGCCTCCCGGTCGACGGCGACCCGACACCGCCGGATGGCCGAGGACCCCGCATGACCCAGCGCCCCCCTGCGCCTGACCAGACGCTGCCTGATCAGACGCTGCCCGATCAGACGCTGCCCGAGCGAACCACGCCGGAGCACGACGAGCCCGACGCGACCGTGCGCATGCCCGGCGACCGGCCGGGTGGCCGCCCACCCGTGGCCGCTCGCCCGGCGGCGTCCGCTCCTCCGGCCGCCCCGGTCGCCGAGACCGTGCCCGAGCAGCCCGCGCCCGAGGCCGACGACACCCGGCCGGTGGGCCGCGAGTGGCTGGAGGGCGCTCCGGCCGAGCCCTCCGCGCCCGAGGTCGCCGCCTCGCCCGAGGACACCACCGTGATCGTGCCGTCCGACCGGTCCGACGCCCCCGAGGCACCGCCGTCGGCGACCCAGGTGCTGAGCACCGACGCTGACGGCCACGGCCCCGCAGGCCCGGGCGGACCCGGCACGCCGATCGACCCGCCGTCCGG
>DATIMX010000518.1:0-9433 GCA_035474935.1 Geodermatophilus sp.
CCGGCCGTGGGGTACTGCGGCCGCGGGCGCCGAGCTCGAGCAGGTCGCCGCCTACCGCTTCGACGACCCGGCCGGCGAGGTCGGCGCCGAGACGTTCGTGCTGCGCGCCGGCGACACCCTGCTGCACGTGCCCCTGACCTACCGCGGCGCGCCCGTCCCGGAGCTGGCCGAGCACCTGGTGGGGACGACGGAGCACTCGGTGCTCGGCCGGCGCTGGTGCTACGACGCGTGCGCCGACCCCGTCTACGTCACCGCACTGGCCGCCGCGGTGCTCACCGGCGGCCCGCAGGCCGAGGAGTACGTCCTGGTCGACGACCGGCAGGAGCGCCGCGACCCCACGGCGCACGTCGCCGGCAGCGGGACGGCGGCCGACGTCGGCACCCTCGGCACCCCGTCCGTCACCGACACCGCCGACGCGACGACGGTCCGCGCCGGGGACCTGGAGCTGGTCGTGCGCCGCGTGCTGACCCGGGGCGTGCCCGCCGACGGCACCGCGACGCTCACCGGCACTTGGGCCGGCCAGCCCGATCCGGTGCTGCTCGCCACCGCGCAGGAGATCGTCTGACCTCAGGCGGACGCCACCCGGGGCGCGACCTCGGTGCCCAGCAGCTCGATGCCGCGCAGCAGGTCGGCGTGCGCCAGCCGCGGGTTGGTCATCTGGATCGAGACGCGGTCGACCCCGCCGAGCTGCCCGGACACCCGGACGAGCTTGTCGGCCACGGTGTCCGGGTCACCCATGAAGAAGGCGCCGTTCGGGCCGCTGGTCGCGTCGAACTGCGCCCGCGTCGGCCGGGCGAAGCCGCGTTCGCGGGAGACCTTGGTGAACATCTCGTGCCAGCCCGGGTAGATCGTGTCGGCGGCGGCCCGGGTGCTCTCCGCGACGTAGCCGAACACGTGCAGCCCCACCTGCAGTCGCTCGGGCGCGTGCCCGGCCTGCGCGCCGGCCCGGCGGTAGAGGTCGACCAGGGGTGCGAACTGCCGCGGCTCCCCACCGATGATCGCCACCATCAGGGGCAGGCCGAGCAGCCCGGCGCGGACGAAGGACTCCGGCGTCCCGCCGACCCCGACCCAGATCGGCAGCGGGTCCTGCAGCGGCCGCGGGTAGACGCCCTGCCCGGTGAGCGGGGGGCGGTGCCGCCCCGACCAGGTCACCTCCTCGGAGTCCCGCAGCCGCAGCAGCAGGTCCAGCTTCTCCTCGAACAGCTCGTCGTAGTCCGCCAGCGACAGCCCGAACAGCGGGAACGCCTCGACGAACGAGCCGCGGCCCACCACCAGGTCGACGCGGCCGCGGGAGACGAGGTCCAGCGTGGCGAACTGCTGGAAGACGCGGACCGGGTCCGCGGCGCTGAGCACGGTGACCGCGCTGCCCAGCCGGATGCGCGAGGTGCGCGCGGCCGCCGCGCCCAGGATGACCGGCGGCGCCGAGTCGTAGTACTCCGGGCGGTGGTGCTCACCGATGCCGAAGGAGTACAGCCCGACCTCGTCGGCGAGGGCGATCTCCTCGAGCAGGTGCGCCATCCGCTCCTCGGGCCCGACCGGTCGCTCGGTCGAGGGGTCGGTCACCGCTGCGACGAAGCTGTCGACGCCGACATGCACGGCTGTCCTCCTCGGGGTGGGGCCGCCACCGGCGACGGTCCAGTGTTCAACCAGTCAACCAGGCGGCGATCCCGGCCCCGAGGTCGGCGGCGAACGGACCGGGGCGGTGCGGACACCCGAGTGCCGGAACCGTCGTCCGGCGCGGATAGGTTGCCGTGACCCAGCACGCGCACGCACAGGAGGCCCGGTGCCGGTCGATCCGCACATCGCCGCTCTGCTCACCATGCTCGCCGAGACCGGCCTGCCGCCCATGCACGAGGGGACGCCGGAGGCCGCCCGGACCCAGTACCTGACGCTGAGCGCCGCGCGCTCCTCGGAGCTGGTCGTGCCGGTCGGGGCGGTCGAGGAGACCACCGTGCCCGGCGCCGAGGGCGACCTGCGCGCCCGCGTGTACCGGCCCGAGGGCGAGGGCCCCTTCCCCACCGTGGCCTTCTTCCACGGCGGCGGCTGGGTGATCGGCGACCTCGACACCCACGACCGGTCGGTGCGGGAGATCTGCCGCGGCAGCCGCGCGGTCGTCGTCGCCGTCGACTACCGGCTCGCCCCCGAGCACCCCTTCCCCGCCGCGGCCGAGGACGCGGTCGCCGCCGCCCGCTGGATCGCCGCGCACCGGCGCGAGCTGGGCGGGGACGACCGGCTGGCCGTGGCCGGCGACAGCGCGGGCGGCAACCTCGCCGCCGTCGTCGCCCAGCAGCTGACCGCCGAGGGCACCCCGCTGGCCGCGCAGCTGCTGGTCTACCCGGCGGTCGACGCGCTCGGCGACTACCCCTCGCGCACCGAGAACGCCCGCGGCTACTTCCTCGAGCAGGCGACCATGGACTGGTTCTACGGCCACTACGCCGGCGCGTGGGACGACGCCAAGGACCCGCGGCTGTCCCCGCTGCACGCCGCCGACCTCTCCGGCCTGCCCCCGGCGGTCGTCGTCACCGCGGAGTACGACCCGCTCCGCGACGAGGGCGAGGCCTACGGCGAGGCGCTGCGCGCCGCGGGGGTGGAGGCGCGGGTCCGCCGGTTCGACGGGCTGATCCACGGCTTCTTCGCCATGGGTGCGGTGTCCCCGGCGGCGCAGGCCGCGGTCGACGAGACCTGCGCGGCCTTCGGGGAGCTGCTGCACCGCTGAGCCGAGGAACCCGCTACGCCCGCCCGCGGGCGGCAGCGGACGTCACCCCCGGGCGTAGCGCGCGTACGTGACGCCGTTGCGGAAGCCCCGGCACTCGACCAGCCGCAGCCGGTCCGCCGCGGCGCCGTCGGGGAACAACCGCCGGCCGCGGCCCTGGACGGCGGGGTAGGTGAACAGCCGGTACTCGTCGACCAGCCCGGCGCCGATCAGCGTGTGGCAGAGGGTGATGCTGCCGGTGACGACGATGTCCGCGCCGGGCTGCTCCTTGAGCGCGCGCACCTGCTCGACCGGGTCGCCGTCCAGCACGGTCGTGTGCTGCCAGCCGGGCTCGGTCAGCGTCGAGGAGACGACGTACTTCTGCACCCGGTCCAGGTAGGCGCTGATGCCGGTCGGGTCGTCGGTCCGCCCCGGCCAGTAGCTGCGGAAGTCCTCGAAGGTCTGCCGGCCGAGGAGGAGGGCGTCGGCGCGCTCGTCCTGGCGGTGGATCTCCTCGACCAGGTCGGAGTCGTCCACCCCCGCCTGCCCCTGCGGGGCGAACCAGTCGTCGAGCATCTCCACCGCGCCGTCGACGGTCGTGTTCTGGGTGATCGCGAGGGTGCGCACCGTGCCTCCCGGGGTCGCTTCCGTCGCAGTACCGACCCCGCGGGCGGGTGGAACTCATCGCGGTCAGGGGCGCCAGGCCGGCCGGTAGTCGGGGTGCGCGGCGTAGGGCAGCGCGAGCAGCGCCAGGGTGAGCGCGGCCAGCTGGTGCTGGTCGGTGGGCGGGAGCGGGAAGTCCAGCCCCTCCGGGCGCGCGCCGAGCAGGTGCAGGTCCGGGCGCGCGTCCCGGCAGGCGAGCACCAGCCGGCGCTTGGCGGCGCACTCGGCGAGCACCCGTGCCGGATCGTGGTGGGCGACGTGGTCGGCGGCGCCGTCCGGCGCGGTCACGCCGCCGGCCCAGGACCCGTGGCCGGTCGCCTGGGCGGCCTCGGCTGCCAGCCGCTGGTCCTCGGCGATCCGGGCCAGCAGGAAGCCGTCCAGGTCCGGTTCGAGGTCCGGCTCGAGGCCGGATCCGAGGTCGGGTTCGAGGTCCGGTCCGAGCACGGGGTCGGCGTCCATGCCGCATCCTCCCGCCGCCGACCGCCGTCCGGAGGGACGGGCGCGCTCAGTCCCGGCGGTAGAAGTCCGCGAGGGCGGGCGCGAGGACCTCGACCGGCACCTCGTGGAAGCCCCCCTCCAGACGGGTGAACTCGCCGGACGGCAGGGCGGCCGCCAGCTCCTCGGTGGCCCGCCCCATCCAGGGCGCCGCGGTCCCGGCGCTCGTCACCGCCAGCACCGGGACGTCGACGCGCGACAGCAGGTCGACCGGCAGGGAGTGGTCGTCGCCGCCCAGGGCCAGGCCGTCGTAGCGCAGCGTGGGCGCCATCGCCTCCAGGGCGTGCCACATCGGCGTCCCCCGGAACCGGGTCACCATGTCGGCCGGGAGCCCGATCACCCGGGTCTGGAAGTACTCGACCAGGCCGGACCGGTCGTCGGCGTCGACGAAGGCCTGCAGCGTCTCGATGTAGCGCTCCGGTGCCGGGGGCGCGCCCGCGACCCGGTAGGGCGGCTCGAGCACCGACACCCGCGCCACCGGCACCCCGGCGGCCACCGCACGGAGCAGCAGGGCGCCACCCGAGGAGACGCCGTGGGCGTACGCCACGCCGTCCTGCCCGGCCGCGTCGACCACTGCCGAGAGGTCCTCGATCTCCCGCTCGACCGCGTACGGCTGGGTGTCCCCGCTGCTCCCCCGGCCCCGGCGGTCGTAGGACACCGCGCGGAACCCCTGGTCGGCCAGCGCCCGGGCCAGCTGCGCCCAGGTACCCCGGTCGTTGAACGCGCCGCCGACCACCACGACCAGGGGTCCGTCGCCCCAGCTGTCGTAGGCGATCGTCGTGCCGTCCGCGGACGTCGTCTCCGCCATGCCGTCCTCCTGTCGTCGCTGCTGCTCTGCTACTACCGACCCGTGTGCCCGTGGGAAGTCATCGCCGCGTCGCCGACCGGTGGCGTCGCCGGCTGCACCTAGGTTGGTCGCCGATGGACCGCACCGTGTCTCAGCCCGACCTGCTCGTCGCCGAGGCCCTCTCCGTGGGGCACGGGACCGCCCCGGTCTGCGCCCCGGTCGACCTCCGCCTGGCCGCCGGCCGCGCCGTGGCCGTCGTCGGTCCGAACGGCTCGGGCAAGTCCACGCTGCTGCGCACGCTGGTCGGGCTGCTGGAGCCGCTCGACGGCACCGTGGCCTTCGCCGGCGCACCGGTCGACGAGCGGTCGGCGGCCTTCCGCCGCGACGTCGCCGCCGTCCTGGACGACGACGCCTTCTTCGTCTCGCTCACCGGCCGCGAGCACCTGCTGCTGACCGCGCGCGGGCACGGGGTGGCCGCGGCCGAGGAGGTCGTGGACGCCGAGGTCGAGGCGTTCGGCCTCGGCGAGCGCGCCGACGCGCTGCCCTCGGAGCTCTCCTCCGGCCAGCGGCGGCGGCTGGCGCTGGCGGCCGCGTTCGTCCGCCCCGCCCGGCTGCTGGTGCTCGACGAGCCCGAGCGCCGGCTCGACGCCGGCATGCGGGCCCGGCTGGCCGCCCGGCTCGCCGCCCTGCGGGACGCCGGCACCGCCGTGCTCCTGGCCAGCCACGACGCCGACGTGGTCGTGACGGTCGCCGACGAGGTGCTCGTGGTGGACGACGACGCCTGCCGGTTGCTGGCCCCGGCCGAGGCCGCCGGCCGCATCGCGGAGCTCTGAGCGGTGGCGACCAGCGCGACCGGCACCCCGGCCGCGGCGCTGAACGGTGCGGCGGTGCGCCGCTGGACCCGCTCCGCGACGGCGGCGCGGGCGCGGACCACGCTGGGTGAGCGGCTCTCCGACGCCTGGGGCGGGCTCGTCACCGCCGGGATCGGCGTGGCCGTCGCCGGCGGCAGCCTCGCCTCGCTGCGCGAGCGGATCGCGCTGGCCGGCGCGCCGGTCACCGGGACGACGCTGCCCGCCTCGCTCACCTCCGCCGCCCTGGCGCTGCTCGCGCTGGCCGGCGTGGTCGTCGTCCTGGCCCGGCTGGGGCCGGTGAGCGCCACGCCGGCGGCCGCCGCGTGGTGGCTGCCGCTGCCCGCTGACCGCCGGAGCCTGCTGCGCGGCGAGCTGGTGCGGCTGACCGTCGCCGGGGTGGCCGTCGCCGTGCTGCTGGCGCTGCCCCTGGTGTTCGGGGCCGCCGCCGCGCCGACGGCGGCCTCGGTGCTGGGCGGTCTGGGCGGGGCGGTCGCGCTGGCCGTCGCCGCGGTCGGCGGGACGGCGCTGCTGCAGACCCGGCACCGCGGCCGGGGGGTGGCGGGATCCGCCGGTGCGGTCGCGGGCGCGGCGGCGGTCGTCCCCGCGGTCGCCGCCACGCTCGCCGCGGCGGGCGGGGGGCCGGTCGGCGTCCCGGTCGCCGGGACCCCACCGGGCTGGGCCCTCGCGGTGGTGGCGGTCGCCGCCGCGGCCCTGCTCATCCAGGCGGACCGGGGGCTGGGCCGGCTGGACGCCGGCCGGCTGCTCGCCGGCGGGGCGACGGCGCGCTACGCCGGCGGGTCGCTGCTCTCGCTGGACACCCGGCAGCTGGGCCGCGCGCTGGCCGGCCGGGACCGCCCGCCCCGCCGCGGCCGCCGCTTCCACCGGGTGCGCCGGCCCTGGCAGGCGGTGGTGGCCGCCGACCTCGCCGTCCTCGCCCGCGGCCGGTGGCAGCTCGGCCAGCTCGCCGTCGCCGCCGCCGTCCCGGTCGTCGTCGCCCGCACCGAGGGGCTGGGCGCGCTGCCGCCCGCGGTGTGGGCCGGCTGCCTGCTCGGCTGGGGGCTGGCCGCGACGGCGGCCGGCCGGGCCGCGCGGGAGGCGCACGGCGTGCCGGAGCTCGACCGGCTGTTCGCCCTGTCGGCCGCGGCCGTGGTGCGCAGCCGCGCCGTCGTCCCGCTGGTCGCGACCGCGCTGGTCTGCACCCTCAGCGGCCTGCTGCTCGGCGTCGGCACGGAACTCCTCGGCAGTTGGGCGCTGTTCGGGCTGGCCGTGGCGCCGGCGTGGGCGGCCGCGGCGCTGCGCGGGGCGCTGCGGCCGGACCCGGACTGGTCCGGGCCCGCCGTCTCCACCCCGATGGGTGTGCTGCCGGCCGGGGTCGGCGCCACGCTCGTGCAGGGGGTGGACGTCGGCGTCGTCGGCAGCCTGCCGCTGCTCGCCGCGCTGGTGACCGGCGGCCCGACCCCGCTGCTGGTCGCCGTCCAGGGGGCGTGGGCGCTGCTGCTGGCCGTGGCGGTGCTGGTGCAGCTCGGCCGGCGACGGTCGCCCGGGAGCTGACCGGAGCGGGTCAACCGTCGCTCGGCTGCACCACCCCGGCACTGCCGCCCCCGCGCCGCACGGTCTCGGCCGCGGCCAGCAGCCGGCCGTCGGGCAGGAACTCCACGCCGGTGGCGGCCCCGATCTCGTCGACCGGCGCGAAGGCGTGCCCGCGGGCGGTCAGCTCGGCGCCGTACGCGTCGAGGAAGGCCGGCTCGGCGTCGGCCGTCGCGGCGTTGCGCTGGCTGGCCCGCGGGGCCGCGATGGCGTCGACCAGGTCGGTGCCGCGGTCCAGCCGGTCCACCAGCGTCTGCAGCACCGTCGTGATGATCGTGGCGCCGCCGGGCGAGCCGAGGGCCAGCAGCGGCTCGCCGTCCTGCAGCACGACCGTCGGCGCCATGCTGCTGCGCGGCCGCTTGCCCGGAGCGGGCAGGTTCGGCTCCGGTCGGGTCGGGTCGGCCGGCGCCAAGGTGAAGTCGGTCAGCTCGTTGTTCAGCAGGAACCCGCGCTCGGGGACGGTGATCCCGCTACCGCCTGTCTGCTCGATGGTCAGCGTGTAGCTGGCCACGTTCCCCTCGGCGTCGGCCACGGTGAGGTGCGTGGTGGACGGCCCCTCCGGACCACCGTCGTCGGTGGCGGCGGCCGGGGCCGGGCACGGGCCGTACTCGCCGTCCGGGACGCCCGCCGGCACCGGCTTGGGCGCCGCCCGGTCCGGGTCGACCAGGCAGGCCCGCTCGGCGGCGAAGGCGTCGGAGAGCAGCTCGGTCAGCGGCACCTGGGTGTAGGCGGGGTCGCCGACGTAGGCGTTGCGGTCGGCGAAGGCCAGCGCGCTCGCCTCGAGGTAGGTGTGCAGGACGTCGATCTCGGGGAGGGTCGCCAGCTCGGCGCCCTCCAGGACGTTGAGGGCCTCACCGACGGTCGAGCCACCGCTGGACGGCGGCGCCATCCCGTAGACCTCCAGGCCCCTGTACTCGATGCGGGTCGGCTCGCGCAGCGGTGCCTCGTACCCGGCGAGGTCGGACTCCTCCAGCAGGCCGGCCCGCACCGGCGCGGCGCCGTCCGCCACCGGAGGCTCCTGCGCCGTCCGCACGACCTCCTCCGCCAGCTCGCCGGTGTAGAACGCCTCGACCCCCTTCGCGGCCAGCAGCTCGTAGGTGCGCGCGAGGTCGGGGTTGCGGAAGACCGAGCCCACCTCGGGCAGCGCGCCGCCGGGGAGGAACAGCTCGGCGGTGGGCGTGAAGAGGCGGAACCGCTCCTCGTTGTCGGCGGTCTGCTGGCGGAACGTCTCGTCGACGACGAACCCCTCCTCGGCCAGCTCGGTGGCGCCCTCCAGCGCCTCGGCCAGCGAGAGCGTGCCGAACTCGTCGAGCGCCCGCTGCCACGTCAGCGGGGTCCCCGGCGTGCCGACCGACAGCCCGCTGGTCACCGCCTCCTCGAACGGCAGGGGCTCGCCGTCCTCCCCGAGGAAGGCATCGGCCCCCATCGCCTGCGGCGCGGTCTCCCGGCCGTCGACCGTGGTGATCTCCCCGGTCGCGGCGTCGTAGTACACGAAGAAGCCGCCGCCGCCCACGCCCGCCGAGTAGGGCTCGCTCACGCCGAGCGCGGCGGCCGCGGCGACCGCCGCGTCGGCGGCGTTGCCGCCCGCGGCCAGGACCTCCAGGCCGACCCGGGTGGCGTCGGGGTCGACCGTGGCGACCGCGCCGCCGGTCCCGACCGCGCGGGGCACCTTCTCCGGCGGCGGGACGGCGGCGTCCGCGGGCGCGGCGGCCGCGGTGCCGGCCGGGGCGACCCCGGCCAGGACGGCGGCGGTCAGGGCGGTGAAGACGGTGCGTCGACGCGGCACGGGGACTCCTCGGGCGTCGGGACGGTCGCGGTCCAGGGGCCCAGCCTGCTCCTGGCCCGGCCGGCCCGCCCGGCGAGCTGGACCGGACCGGTGCGACGGGACAGGATCGACGGGTGAGCCGCATCAACGACGTCGGCGGCATGGTGGGCTTCCCCGCGATCGTCGAGGAGCCCGACGAGCCGGCCTTCCACGCCGACTGGGAAGCGCACGTCCTGGCCCTCAACGCGGCGCTGATCCGGCGCGGCGTCTACAACCTCGACGAGTTCCGCGACGCCATCGAGCGGATGCCGCCGGACGCCTACCTCTCGAGCTCCTACTACGAGAAGTGGTTCACGGCCATCACGACGCTGCTCGTCGAGAAGGGCGTGGCGGCGCCGGAGGAGCTCGCCGTCCCCGGGGCCGACCCCGGTGCCTGACCGCTTCGCCCCCGGGGACGCGGTGCGGACGAGCACCGCCGACCCGGCGTGGCACACCCGGTTGCCGCGGTACGCCCGCGGCGCGGTCGGCCGGGTGGTCGAGCTCGCCGGGCACCACCCCCTCGCCGACGACCGGGCCCGCGGCCTGCCGGGCAC
>DATIMX010000519.1:0-16059 GCA_035474935.1 Geodermatophilus sp.
GACCTTCGCCTTGATCGCCATGTATCCCAGCAGCGCGAGCAGGCCCAGGATGAAGCTGTAGGCCGGCAGTGCCGCCATGTTGCGCTTGATGACGTTGCGGTCGCGTGAGGCGAGCACACCGGTGACGGAGTGCGGGTAGAGGAACAGCGCGAGCGCCGAGCCGAATGCCAGCGTCGCGTACTGGAGCTGGGACGGGCCGCCGAGGATGACGCCGTCGCCCGGGTTAGGTGATGCCTTGAACTTGGCCTCCGCTGCTCCGAAGATCTCGTCCCAGCCGCCCAGCTTGTAGGGGATGACGATGACGGCGACGATGATGACCAGGTAGATCAACGAGTCCTTGACGAACGCGATCAGCGCCGGCGCCCGCAGTCCTGAGTTGTAGGTGTAGAGCGCCAGGATGATGAAGGCGACGACGAGCGGCAGCTCGCCCTCCACGCCCATCGCCTTGAGCACGGCCTCGATGCCGACCAGCTGGAGCGCGATGTAGGGCATCGTCGCGACGATCCCGGTGATCGCCACCAGCAGCGCCATCGTGGGCGAGTCGAACCGGGAGCGGACGAAGTCCGCCGGCGTCACGAACCCGCGCACGTGGCTGACCGACCACAGCCGGATGACCACCAGGAAGACCAGCGGGTAGACCACGACCGTGTACGGGACGGCGAAGAACCCGGCCGCGCCCGCGCCGAACACCAGCGCCGGGACGGCGACGAAGGTGTAGGCCGTGTAGAGGTCACCGCCGAGCAGGAACCAGGTGACCCAGGTGCCGAAGTTGCGCCCGCCCAGGCCCCACTCGTCCAGGTGCATGAGGTCCTCGGCGCGCCGCCAGCGGGCGGCGACGAACCCCAACACCGTCACGAGGAGGAACAGGACGCAGACGATGACCAGCTCGACGACGTTGACCCCGTCCACCGTTCAGCGCTCCCGGTCGGGGCGGTCGGCGGCGGGGCGTCGCCGGGCGGCGCGGTAGGCGAGGAACGTGGCGAGGACGCCGAGGGGCACGAACGCCAGCTGCACCCAGTAGAAGAACGGCCAGCCGAAGAGCGTGGGCTCGACCCGGTTGTAGAGCGGGACCAGCAGCGGGACCACGACGGCGACCAGCAGCAGCCAGTTCCACGGGCTGCGGTCGCTGCGGGCGGGCGCGCCGTCCCGTGTGCGGGGGTCCGTCGGCGGTCTGGTCCCCGCGCTCATCGGCCGGCCTCCTGGGCGTCGTCGTCCGGCCGCGGCTGCGACCGGGTCAGCGGCTGGCCCCGGCGTGCGTCGTCCACGGGTCGGTGCGCCGCCGGGACACGGCGACGTCCACCCGGCCGGACAGGTCGCGGGCGAGGACGTCGGCCGCGACGGGCAGCCAGGGCCACTCGGAGGCGAAGTGTGCCACGTCACAGAGCGCCGGACCCCGCACCTCCTGCGCCTCCGACACGGGGTGGTGCCGCAGGTCGCTGGTGAGGAGGACGTCGGCACCGGCCGCCGCCGCGGCGGGGAGCAGCGAGCCACCGCTGCCGCCGCAGACGGCGACGGTCTCGATGCGGCGTCCCGGGTCACCGGCCGCGCGGACGCCACCGACGGTCTCGGGCAGGGCTGCGGCCACCCGTCCGGCGAACTCCGCCAGGGTCACCGGCTCGGGGAGGCGGCCGACGCGGCCGAGCCCGGCGCGGGGGTCGGGAGCGGCCGGCTGGAGCGGACGGGTGCCGGTGAGGCCGAGCGCGCCGGCGAGGGCGTCGTTCACGCCGGAGCCGGGCGCCCGGTCGGCGTTGGTGTGCGCGACGAACAGGCCGGCGCCGGAGCGGACCAGGCGGTGCACCAGGCGGCCCTTGGGGTCGTCGGCCGGGACGCCGTGGACCGCGGTCAGGAAGAGCGGGTGGTGGGTGACCAGCAGCTGGGCGCCGGTCTCGACGACCTCGTCCACGACGGTGGCCACCGGGTCGACGGCGAACAGCACTCGCTCGACCGGTTCGTCCGGATCGCCGCAGACCAGCCCGACGGCGTCCCAGTCCTCGGCCAGCACGGGGTCGTAGCGCGCCTCGAGCGCGGCGACGACCTCCCCCAGTGTCACGCTCACGCGCGCCGACCCTAGGACAGCGACCCGGGCGCACTCGGCGCGCAGGCGACTACACCGGCCGCGCCATGGCGACACGGCGGCCGTGCCGGGTCAGGCCGAGCTCCACCTCGTGCTCGGCGAGCGCCCGCAACTGCGGCCCCAGCTCGTCGGTCACCTGCCACCCGTGGCGGGCGTACCAGGGCGCGTTCCACGGCACGTCCGCGTAGGTCAGCAGGGTGACCCGCCGGGCGCCGGCCGCCCGGGCCTCGTCGAGCGAGGCCGTGAGCAGCGCAGCCCCCAGCCCCTGCCGCATCGCCGACGGGTGCACCGACAGCTGCTCCAGGTGCACGTCGCCGTCCACCCGCTCCAGGACGGCGAACCCGACCACGGGCCGCCCGACGACCAGCACCCGCCACGCCCGGGCCCGCAGGTCGGCCGGAGCCGGGGCGGGCAGGTCCAGCATGCCGCGCTCCCGGAACAGCGCGTCGGCGGCCGCCTCGACCGCGGGGACCTCGAGCAGGTCCGCGGCCGAGGCGACCCGGACGACACCGCTCACCCGCCGAGCATCCCGGAGGTCGGGTCGCCCGAGGGTGCGGCGCGGTCGGCCCTCAGACGCCGACCGGCACCGGACGGCGGATCTCCACCCGGGGACGACGCGACGACCGCACGACCCGGGCCAGGACCGACGGCGACATGAGGCTGGACGGCGGCGCCTCGAGGTTGGCCACCCGCAGGAACGCCGTCCCCACCGCGGGGTCGACGGCGGCCGCGCGCTGCACCCGTGCGATGTAGCCGTTGAGCAGGCGGGTACGCCGGTCCACCGGCCCGGGGACGCCGGGAAGCCGCCGGTCACCCCCGGCGGCGATCTGCCACGGGATGTCGACGAGCGGTGCACAGGCCTGCCAGAAGTCCTGCGCCAGCGACGGCCGGTCCAGCCCGCCGCGGAGGACGTCGCGCAGCACCAGCGCCTCGAGACAGGCCACGGTCATGCCCTGGCCGTAGGCGGGGTTGAAGCTGGAGATGGCGTCGCCGGTCACGAGCAGGCCGCGCGGTGAGCGGGCCAGCCGCTCGTAGCGCCGGCGCACCGACGCCGGGATCCGGAAGCGCCGCGGCTCGTCGAGGGGCACGGCGGAGCGGATGACCTCGTGCAGCATCGGTGAGGGCAGGCTCGCGGCGTAGGCCTCGAACCCGTCCGGGTCCAGCGGCGGCCGGTCGCCGACGTAGCCGTTGAGCCCACAGATCCACCGGTCACCCTCCTGTGCGAGCAGGACCCCGCCCCGCGGGTTGTCCGGTGTGGCCGGCATGGCGAGCCCGAGGTCACCGTCGAGGTGGCCCGGCTCGCGGCGGTAGTGCCGCGTGGCGTAGGCGAGGTCCATCTCGACCCGCTCCTCCTCCGGCGGTTCGAAACCCAGCACGGACAACCACTCGGGCGCCGACGACTGCCGGCCGGAGGCGTCGACCACGAGGTCGGCGTGCCACTGCTGGAGGCCGTGATCGGCCGGGTCGTCCCGGCGCAGCCCCGTGACCCCGGTGACGCGGCCCGCCCCGTCGTGCAGCAGGGACCGGACGTCGACCCGCTCCTGGATGCTGATCCGCGGGTCGGCCAGGGTGCGGCGGCGCACCTCCCGCTCGAGCAGCGGCCGGCTCACCAGCAGGGCGCGCAGTCCCGACCTGCCGCGGGCCATCGGCCGGCCCTGACTGATGAAGCGGAAGTCCTCCTGCACGTCGCCCGACCTGGCTCCCTGTGCGACGAGGTCGGCGGTCAGCCCCGGGAACAGCTCGTCGAGGACCCGCACGCCGCGCGCCAGCAGTGCATGCGCGTGCGCGGACTGCGGGGCGCCGCCGCGCGGGACGGCATCGTCGGGCAGCGTGTCGCGGTCCAGCAGCACGACCCGGTCGACGTGCTCGGCCAGGACACGGGCCGCCGCCAGCCCGGCCATGCTGGCCCCGACGACGACGGCGATGGTGCCGTCCCGGCCGGGAGTGTGAAGGGTCATCGGTACCTCCAGGTCGTGCCGCCCGGACGGCGGCGGCTCGGGAGGACTGATGCGGGGCCCGCCCCGCCTGATACGCCGTCGCTGCGGGAGCCGGTCCAGGGGATGGAAAGCTCAGGGACCGTGGCGGAGCGGGGGTTGCGTGCACCGGCATGGCTGGAGGAGCTGGTGCGCACGACTCCTCCCCCGGTGCCGTGGCGGGACGTCGTCCGCTTCGCCGTGACCGTGCCCGCGCCTCTGGCCGTGGCGGTCGCCGTCGAGGGCGGCATCGAGCCGGGCCCGGTGCTCGGGGCGGGCGTCTTCGCCACGACCGGCGCGCTCGCCGGCAGCCTCGCCCCGCAGGGCGGCCCGCTGCGCGACCGGTTGCGCCGCATCGCCGCGGCCACGGTGTTCGGCGGCATCGGGCTGGTCATCGGCCAGTTCGCCTCCGGCGGCGGGTGGCTGCCGGTGGTCGTCGTCGCGCTCGCGGCTGCGCTGGCGGCGTTCATCAGCGCGGTCAACGCGGCGCTCTCCCTCGGGTCCCTCCAGCTGCTGGTCTACGCCGCCCTCGCCTCGGGCCTGGTCACCCCGCTGTCCGCCGCGGCCGAGGTCGGCTGCTTCGTCGCCGGGACGGCGTGGGCGACGCTCACCACGCTGATCCAGTACGCCACCGAGCAGGGCGACCCCGACCGGACGGCGGTCGCCACCGTCTTCACCCGCATCGGCGAGCTGCTCGCCGCGGCGGGGACGCGCCAGGCCGAGGACGCGCGGCGGGAGCTGACCACCGCCCTCAACGACGGCTACGACCGGGTCATCCGCTCCCGCAGCCGCAGCGCCGGGCGCATTCGCGCGCTCTCCGAGCTGGCCGGCGTCCTCAACGCGGCCGCACCGCTGGTCGAGGGCGCCGTCGCCACCGCCCGCGCCGGGGTACCCGCCGACCCGCAGGACGTCGGCGCCGTGCACGCCCTCGCGGCCGCGGTGGCCGGCAGGCAGGACCTGCCCGGGGAGCGGCCGGAGCCCCTGGAGGAGGGCCAGCCCACCCGGCGGGCGGTGCGCCACGGGCTGCGGCTGGCGTGGAACGTGGTCGGCGACCCCGAGGAGCGGGCCGGGGCCGCGGTGCCCCAGCCCCGGCTGGACTGGCGTCTCCGCCTGCGCGACCTCGTCGACCGCACGCTCGGCAGCCCCGACACCCGCGGCTTCGCCGTCCGCCTGGCCCTGTGCATGACGATCGCCGAGATCGCCCGTCAGTACCTGCCGATCGAGCGGCCCTACTGGGTGCTGCTCACCGTCGCGATCGTGCTCAAGCCCGACTTCGGGTCGGTGTTCACCCGCGCGGTCCAGCGCGGCGCCGGCACGCTGCTCGGCGTCCTCCTCGGCTCGCTGCTGCTGGCCGTGCTGCCGCGCAGCGCGTGGGTGCTGGCCGCCATGGCCGTGGCCGCCGGGCTGCTGCCGTGGGCCCGCGGCGCCAACTTCGGCCTGTTCTCCGTCTTCCAGACGCCGGTGATCATCCTGCTGCTGGACATCGCCCTGCCCGGTGGCCCGGGGCTGGTCGGCGCGCGGCTGCTCGACACCCTCATCGGCTGCGCGATCGTGCTGGTGTTCGGCTACCTGCTGTGGCCGCAGACGTGGCGGGCGCCGCTCGACGAGGCGCTCCGCGACGCCGCGCACCGCCTCGACGAGTTCGTCGAGGCGGCCTTCACCGGCAGCCCGGCCGAGCGGCGCCGCGCCCGCCGGCGCAGCTACCGCGCGCTCACCGAGCTGCAGACCCAGCTGCAGCGCCGGCTGGCCGAGCCCCCTCCGGTCAGCACCCGCGCCGCCGCCTTCTGGCCGGTCATCATCCAGCTGGAACGGACGTCGGACGCCGTGACGGAGGCCGTCATCGCCACCCGGCACGGCGAGCCGGCGCCGGACCTGGCGCAGGTCGCCGTCCTCCGCCGCGCCATCCGCGATCTGGAGGACGACATCCGCGAGCACCGCCCGCCCGACGACGCCGAGATCCACGCCGACGGCGTGCTCGCGCCGGTCGCCCGCGAGGTGGACGCCGCCCGCCGGCTGGTCCGCGACGCCGCCCCCGGCCGCCGTCCCGGCACGGCCGTCGTCGACGAGTAGGCCGGCGCCGTCCGGGTGAGGATGGCCGGGTGACCGCTCGCGAGCTGACCGTCCGCACCGACGACGGCGTCGACCTGCACGTCGAGGTGGACGGGATCGACAACGCCGCCCTGACCGTCGTCCTCAGCCACGGGTTCACCGCCCGGCTCGGCGAGTGGGACCTGCAGCGCGAGGCCCTGCGCGGCCGCGCCCGGCTGGTGCTGTGGGACCAGCGCGGGCACGGCCGCTCGGGTTGGACGCCGCTGACCCGGGCGACGATCGACCGCACCGGCCGCGACCTGGGCCAGGTGCTCGACGCCGTCGTCCCCGAGGGACCGGTGGTGCTGGCCGGCCACTCGATGGGCGGGATGAGCGTCATGGCCCTGGCCCGGCAGCGCCCCGAGCTGTTCGGCACCCGCGTCGTCGGCGCCTTCCTGCTGGCCACCTCCGCCGGCGGGCTGGTGAGCGCCGGGCTGGTCGGGTTCGGCACCCGGGTGCTGCGCGCGCTGGGCCTGCTGCCGGTCTACCTCTGGCTGCTGCAGCTGTGGGCGCCGCTGCTGGAGCGCTTCCGCCGCCGCGGCACCCGGATCGGGCGTTGGTACACCCGCCGCTACCTGTTCGGCAGGGACGACGCCGACCCGGAGCGGGTCCGGATGGTGCAGGACCTGCTGGAGGAGACGCCGCTGCCGGTCACGATGGCCTTCTACGCGACCTTCCTCGACCACGACGAGTACGCCGCGCTGCCGGTGCTCGGGCGGGTGCCGGTCACCGTCGTCGCCGGGACCCACGACCGGCTCACCCCGCTGCCCCACGGACGGCGGCTCGCGGAGGAGATCGGCCCGTCGGCCGAGCTGGTCGTCGTCGACGGCGCCGGGCACAGCGTCAACCTGACCCGCACCGCGGTCGTGGACGCGGCGTTCCTGCGGCTGCTCGACCGGGCGGAGGGCGTCGCGCGCGCGGCCTGAGCTCCGGTGGACGTGACCTCGGCCACGTGGTCGGGTAGGGGCCACCCGGATGGGGGCCACGGCGTTCCGGGAGCCCCCGCTGAGCTGGGACGATGGCCCGCCCGGACGAGGCGGGGTGGGAGGAGCTGACCGTGGACCGCTTGAGCCCGACCGACGCCGGTTTCTACTACGCGGAGAGCGAGGACACGCCGCTGCACGTGGGCTCGGTGGCGGTGTTCGAGGGGCCGGCCCCCTCCTACGGCGACGTCGTGCGGCTGCTGCTGGGCAAGCTGCCCCTGGTGCCGCGCTACCGCCAGCGGGTCCGGCGGGTGCCGTTGGACCTGGGCCGGCCGCTGTGGGTCGACGACCCGCACTTCCAGATCCTGTACCACGTCCGGCACACCGCCGTCCCGAGCCCGGGCGGCGAGGAGCAGCTGCGCAACCTGGCCGGCCGCGTCCTCGGCCAGCGCCTGGACCTGGCCAAGCCGCTGTGGGAACTGTGGCTGGTCGAGGGCCTGGAGAACGGCCGCTGGGCGCTGATCTCCAAGGTCCACCACTGCATGGTCGACGGCATCGCCGGGACCGACCTGATGCAGCTGATGTTCGACCTGACGCCCGACGCCACGCACGGCGAGCCCCAGGACTGGGTGCCGCAGCGCAACCCGTCGTCCCTCGAGGTCGTCGCCGGTGCCGTGCAGGACGCCGTCACCCACCCGCTGCGCGAACTCACCCGGCTGTCCGGTACGGAGGGCGTGCGAGGTGCGGGCCGCAGCGCCCTCCGGGCCGGCCGGTCACTGGCCGCCGGCGTCCCCTTCGCGGCCCGCCAGCTGGCCACGCCGACCGCCCGCTCGCTCAACGGGCCGATCGGCCCGCACCGGCGCTGGGCCTGGACCGACGCGGAGTTCGACGAGCTCAAGGGTGTCCGGACGGCGCTCGGCGGCACCGTCAACGACGTCGTCCTCGCCGCCATCACCCGCGGCTTCCGCGACCTGCTCGAGCGGCGCGGCTCGCTGCGCCAGGGGCTGGTGGTCCGCTCGATGGTGCCGGTCTCGGTGCGCCAGGCCGACCAGCGCGGGCAGCTGGACAACCAGATCTCGGCCGTCTTCGTCGACCTGCCCGTCGGCGAGCCGGACCCGGTGGCCCGGCTGACCTCGGTGCGCCGCCAGATGGACGAGCACAAGAAGGTCCTGCAGGCCGTCGACGCCCGCTCGATCATCGCGATGGGCGACTTCGTGGCGCCGACGCTGCTGTCCATGGGCGTGCGGGCGGCGCTGGCCGCCGGGCAGATGTGGTGCCAGGCCGTCACGACCAACGTGCCGGGGCCGCGGGTGCCGCTGTACGTGCTGGGCCGCCGGATGTGCTCGGCGCACGCCTACGTGCCGATCGCCGGGGGCACCCGGGTGTCGATCGGGATCTTCTCCTACCTCAACACGATGACCTTCGGGATCAACGCGGACTTCGACGCCTTCCCCGACGTCGACGTCCTCTCCGGGGGCATCCGGCGCGGCATCGACGAGCTGGTCGCCGCTGCCCGGCAGGCCACCCCGGCGAGCGCCGCGACCTGAAGAAGGACCCCGTCCTCCCCTTGAAGGACCCCCTTGCCCCCCGCCACTCGCAAGCTCGCGGCGGGACCCTGCAAGGGGGCCGTCAGAGCTCAGGGCGGGACCCGGGACGGGGCCAGCGAGTTGGGAGAACAACGGATGCCAGCCTCCGAGACCGACCTCACCGTCGCCGTCACCGGTCCCACGGGGACCTTCGGCAGCGGCCTCGTCCCGCTCCTGCAGGCCGACGACCGCGTGCAGCGCATCATCGGCATCGCCCGGCGGCCGTTCGACCCGGCCGAGCGGGGCTGGACGAAGATGGAGTACCGGCGCGGCGACGTCCGGGACCCCGCGGCCCTGGAGGAGGCCTTCGCCGGCGCCGACGTCGTCGTGCACCTGGCGTTCCTCATCACCGGCAACGCCTCCCGGGGGACGACCCGGGCGATCAATGTCGACGGCACGCTGAACGTCTTCCACGCCGCGGCCGCCGCCGGCGCCCGTCGCTTCGTGTACGCCTCGTCGGTGGCGGCCTACGGCTGGCATCCCGACAACCCCGAGCCGATCCCCGAGGACTGGCCGGTGCGCCCGGCCGCCCGGCTGTTCTACGGCCAGGAGAAGGCCGAGCTCGAGCAGCTCCTGGACGCCGAGGCCGCCACCACCCCCGACCTGGCGCTGTACCTGCTGCGCCCGCCGGTGGTCCTCGGCCCCCACGCGATCGGCGCCAAGGACGTCCTGCCCGGCCCGCTCGCGCCGATCGGGCGGGCGCTGTTCGGCCGCCCGCGGCGGCTGCCGGTCCCGGTGCCGGTGCTCGCGCTGCAGCTACGGTTCCAGTTCATCCACGAGGACGACGTCGGCAGCGCCCTGCAGCTGTGCGTCGTGGGCGCCGGTCCGGCCGGCGCCTACAACATCGCCGGGGACGGCGTCCTGACCACCGCCGACGTGCTGCGCGAGTTCGGCGCGCTCCCCGTGCCGGTACCGGCCGCCCCCGCCGAGCTGGCCGCCCGCGCGGTGGCCCGGGTCCCGTTCCTGCCGCCCGCCGCCGAGTGGGTGGAGGCGTTCACCCGGCCGGTGATCATGGACACCGCCAAGGCGAAGACCCAGCTGGGCTGGCGGCCACAGCACACCGGGTGGGAGGCGCTGCGGGCGACGCTGGCCTGAGGAAGGACCCCGGCGCCCCCACGCCTCGCAAGAGGACCCCGTCCTCCTCACCGTTCGCAAGCTCGCGGCGAGCCTCTGGACGGGGCCGGCGGGACCCGGGACGGGGGCCGGGTGCCCTGGAGGGGGCCTCAGGACACCCGGGCGACCGTCGGCAGCCATGCCAGGAGGTGCTCGGCCAGCAGCTCCGGGCACTGCAGCTGCGGCACGTGCCCGACACCCGGCAGCTCGACGTAGCGCCAGTCCGGGTGCCGCCGGGCGACGTCCCGCGCCACCGACACCGGCACCAGCCGGTCGCGGTCGCCGTGCACGAGCAGCACCGGTACCTGCAGACCGGCCATCGCGCGGCGCATCAACCGCGGGTCGGCCAGGAGCAGGAGCAGCGAGCGCGCCGCGGTGAGGAACGCGCGGTCCATGCCGGCGACGTCACGCCGGTCGTCGACCAGCGCCACCGAGCGGTCGATGAGCGACGGCGGGACGGCGTCGGGGTCGACGCCGCACAGCTCGAGCATCTCCCGGACGGTGCCCCGCGCGCCGAGCCTGCGGCGACGGCCGGCCAGGTAGCGCCGGCCCGCGCCGGGCAGCGCGTAGAGCCCGAACGCCGCCGCGACCCGGGGGTCCGGACGCCCCCGCGGGCCGGGCAGGGCGGGGTCGACCAGCACCAGGCCGCTGACCTTCGCCGGCGAGCGCTGCGCCTCGAGCACCGAGACCATCCCGCCCATCGAGTTGCCGACCAGCACCACCGGCCCGCCGGTCACCTCGCGGACGAAGCGGTCGAGGACCACCACGTTGTCGCGCACGTTGGCCGTCCGCTCCCCGGGCTCGCTGCGGCCGAAGCCGGGCAGGTCGAGGGCGTGCACCCGCGCGTGCGGGGTGAGCAGCGGGGCGAAGAGGTCCCAGTTGAGGTGCGAGCCGCCCAGGCCGTGCACCAGGACGACGATCGGCCCGTTCTCCCGGCCGCCGAAGTCGACGTGGTGCACCGGGCCGTCGATGTCCACGGTGCGGCTGTGCCCCGGGGTGCTCCTGGTGTCGGTCTGGCCGTCCATGTCCGTACCGTGCCACGCCCGGATCACCGCCCCTGCCCCAGGGCCAGGCGTCGCCGGGATGTGTCACACCGCACAGCCAGGCTGCCGATGGGTGTATCAGGTGCCGCTCCGGAGTGTCAGGAGCAGTACCAGGTGGTACCTGAGGGCGGGCCGCCCACGGAGGCCGGCTGACGAGGAGGACGACGTGACCCGAGGCGATGGACCGGCGCTGCCGCTCTACCTGAGCGAGCCCGGCCGGGCGATGGCCGACTTCGGCCTGTACCTGGCGGCGCGGCCGCTGATGCCGCGACTGCCGCAGGGTGACGGGCACCCGGTGCTCGTGCTGCCGGGGCTGATGGCCGACGACTCCTCGACCCGGGTCCTGCGCGCGACGCTGCGCCGGCTGGGCTACCGCGTCCACGGCTGGCGACTGGGCCGCAACATCGGCCCCACCGCCGCCTGCGTGGCCGGGATGCGCGACCGCCTCGACGACCTCAGCGACCGCTACGGCCGGCCGCTGTCCCTGGTCGGCTGGAGCCTGGGCGGCATCTTCGCCCGCGACCTGGCCCGCCGGACGCCGGACTCGGTGCGCCAGGTGATCACCCTCGGCAGCCCGTTCCGGATCACCCGGCACAGCCAGAGCCGGGCCTCGCGGGTCTTCGACCGGTACTCGCACCTGCACGTCGAGCACCGTTCGCTGCCGCTGGAGCCCGACTGCACGCCGCTGCCGGTGCCCGCGACGTCCGTCTACTCGCACCTCGACGGCATCGTGCACTGGCAGACCTGCCTGGAGACCCCCGGCCCGCGGTCGGAGAACATCGCCGTGATGGCCAGCCACCTGGGCCTCGGCCACCACCCGGCCGCCCTCTGGGCGATCGCCGACCGGCTCGCCCAGCCCGAGGGCGCCTGGCAGCCGTTCCGGCCGCCGGTGTTCCTGCGCCCGGCCTTCCCCCGCCCGGACGTC
Organism: Geodermatophilus sp.; assembly: GCA_035474935.1. Classification (GTDB taxonomy): domain Bacteria; phylum Actinomycetota; class Actinomycetes; order Mycobacteriales; family Geodermatophilaceae; genus Geodermatophilus. Next base: position 11,726 of record DATIMX010000519.1, read on the forward strand.
CCGGCGCCGCTGGCCGACGAGGCCGCCGCGGCCTGACCCGACGACGCACGAGGGCCCGGTGACCGCACGGTCGCCGGGCCCTCGGCGCGTCGAGGACGTCGTCCACCCGGCGTCCTTCGGTCCTGCGTCCGCCGTCGTCGACCACTCCTCGGTGACGACCTCAGCCGCGTACTGCCGGACCGGGCCCTGGATCTCCTGCGTCTCGCGGGGACGGCGGCGCCACCCCGGTCGATGCCGCCCAGCGTGCCGGCCTCCTGGCCGACGACCTGACACGCAGCGCGGAACGTCGCGTCACGAGCGGCGCTTCGACTCCCCTCGCTCCGGTGCGGGCACGAGTGGCCCGGAGTAGCGTCGCGAGGACCCCAGCCGGAGCAGAGCCGTCCGGATCGAGGTCGCGATGCGGGACCTGCCGTCGTGCTCGGAGCGGTCGCCGCCGTGGCCGCTCAGCGTGGTCTGCGCGCCCTGTTCCGCTCCGGACCAGTGGTCCGGTGCGGACCCGTCCGGCCAGCTCCGCCGACACGTCCGACCGCCCCGGCGCCCCCGTCCGGTGGGCTCGCCGCGGAACACCCTCGAGTAACCGCCCGGTCCAGGCGCCCGCAGGACCGACGGCGACCGCCGCCCGCGCCTGGTCCGGCACAGCCAGGTCAGGAGATCTCCAGTGACCGCCACCGCGTCTTCCTCGACCGTTCCCGTCGAGGAATGGGTTCGTTCGTTCACCGACGCATCCGACAACGACCCGGAAATCCAAGCACACGGCAAGTACTTCACCTGCGGCTACCTGCTCGACATGGAGAACCACCATTTCGTCGTCCGGATGACCTCCGGCAAAGTGGCCGAGTTGGCAGTGGACCCCGGCCCCCTCGACGTCGGCTACCAGTTCGCCATTCGCGCCAGCGCTGAGACGTGGCGCGGTTTCGCGACCGAGATACCGGCACCCATGTACCACGGCATCTGGGCGGCGACCTTCCGCCGGGACATGAAACTGGAGGGCGACGTGCTCGTCCTCATGCAGAACCTGCGTTGCATCACCCGCCAGATCGAACTGCTCCGCACCGTCCGCGTCCCCGTCTGATTCCTGGAGCCTCTGCCATGCCACGGATCTCCCCCGTCACCGGGCGCTACGTGACCGTCGACGTCGACGACACCCAGTACAAGGTCTTCTACCTGGAGAACGGCAGCGGTCAGCCACTCGTGTGCCAGCACACCGCGGGTTGCCACAACCACCAGTGGCGCGGGCTGCTGGAGGACGAGGAGGTCACCAGGGACCACCGGGTCATCGCGTACGACCTCCCCCGACACGGCAAGTCCGACCCACCCGAGAACAAGGAGTGGTGGAAAGAGGAGTACCGGCTGACCGCGGACCACTACACGAAGTTCATCGTCGCCCTCTGCGACGAGCTGGAACTGGACCAACCGATCTTCATGGGGTCGTCCTTCGGCGGGAACGTGGCCTTGCAACTGGCGCTGCGGTATCCCGACCGGTTCCGGGCCGTGATCCCTGTCGAGGGCGCCGACTACTCCCCCGGCTTCTACCTGGACTGGTGGCAGCACCCGCACGCGAACGCGGCGCAGGTGTGCGCCAGCGGGGTCTGGGATCTCATGGCCCCGCAGTCCCCGGAGACCGACCGGTGGAAGACGTGGTTCTACTACACGCAGGGCTCGGAGGCCTTCAAGGGCGACCTCTACTTCTACTCGGTCGACCACGACCTGCGGGACAAGCTCGATCAGATCGACGGGGAACGGTGCCCCGTGGTCATGCTGACCGGCACCTATGACTACCTCACGACCCCGGACGACGGGCGTCGGACCGCCGACCACATCAAGAACGCCCACTTCATCGAGATGGAGGACATCGGCCACTTCCCCATGAGCGAGAACCACGAGGTCTTCCGGCGCTACCTGCTGCAGGCGCTGGAACGGATCGGGTCCCGCTCGGCCACCGCCCAGGCCTGATCGCGGCCTCTGCAGCGCACCGCCCTGCCCGGGAGGCCCGCGGCCGGACCTCCCGGGCGAGGGACGGGACACGCACGGGTGCTGCGCCGACGCGCGATCGCCCCGGGCGTCGAGGGAGGGGTGTCCTGGTCCCTCATGTGGAGCGGGGTTGTGGGCGCGGCCGGGATCGAACCGGCGACCGCTCGCTTGTAAGGCGAGAGCTCTCCCGCTGAGCTACGCGCCCCGCGCGCCCAGGGTAGAGGAAGGACCCCTCTGCCCCCCGCCGCTCGCGAGCTCGCGGCGGGGCCCTGCAGGAGGGCCGCGCCCGGAGAGCGGTTCAGGCGGCCAGCTGGGCCACCGCGTCCTTCCAGCCCGCCTGCTCGCGGGCGTCCCCCGGGCCGTTGACCTCGGTGAAGGCGACGCGGCCCTCCGCGTCGACCAGGAAGGTGCCGCGCACGGCCATGCCCGCCTTGTCGTTGAACACGCCGTAGGTCTGGGCGACGGCGCCGTGCGGCCAGAAGTCCGACAGCAGCGCGAAGTCGAAGCCCTCCTGCTCGCGCCACGCCTTGAGGGCGGGGGCCGGGTCGGTGCTGAGCGCGAGCACCCGCACGCCCGCGTCGGTGTAGGTCGCCAGCTCGTCGCGCAGCTGACACAGCTCGCCGGTGCAGATCCGGGAGAAGGCGAAGGGGTAGAAGACCAGCAGGACCGGCGTCCCGCGCAGGTCGGCCAGCGACACGACCTGGCGGTCCTGGTCGGGCAGGCTGAACTCGGGCGCGACGTCCCCGACGGAGAGGCTCATGCGCCGATCGTGCCGCACCTGCCCGGAGCCTGGTCAGGGTGGCCACCCCTCAGGGCCCGCGCCGAGCCCGGCGACGTCCCGGAACGGCCACCCCTCAGGGGCCCGCCGGCCCCGTCCAGGGTCCCGCCCTGAGCCTGCGAAGGGTGCGCAGGACGGGGTCCTTCTACGACGCGTGGGGGGAGGGGTGGTCCTTCTTCAGCGGCGGCTGCGCGCCGCCTTGGGCGTGACCAGGCGGATGCCGGACCAGTCCTTGGCCGCGGAGACGCTGCTGGTCTGCGACAGACCCGCGGTCGGGGCGACCTCGGTGACGTCACCGGGCTCGACGTGGCCCGGGCGACCGGACTTGGGCACCAGCAGCCACACGACGCCGTCGTCGGCGAGCGACGTGATCGCGTCGGTCAGCGCGTCGAAGAGGTCGCCGTCGTCCTCTCGCCACCACAGGAGCACGACGTCGGCCACCTCGTCGGTGTCCTCGTCGACCATCTCGCTGCCGGAGACCTCGACGATGGAGTCCCGCAGGTCCTCGTCGGCGTCCTCGTCCCAGCCGAGCTCCTGCACGACCATGCCCGGCTTGATGCCCAGCCGGGCCGCCATGCTGGCGCTGCCCGAGTCGACGCTCATCCCTGCTGTTCCTCCATGGGTTCCGATGCTGCTGACCGGGGGACACGTCCGTGCCCGCGCCGGCGGGGTGTCGAGGGGATGGGACGCGCGGCCCGGGGGTCGGGGTGTGGCGGACCGCAGGTGGACAGGACACGACCAGCGGGAGACCTCCCCCGCAGCCCGGTCATGTCACCCCTTTCCGTCCGCACCGGTCACCCCGCCTCGGGTGTCCGAGGCCACGGCCGGCGTAGGCGGAAAGCGTAGGGCATGCCTGGTCAGGTGCAAGTGTGTCGAGGGGCGGCCGGAACGGCCGTCGTCCCGACTGGTGGGCGACCGGCGTGACGTGCACCCCATCCGCGGGGGACGATGTGCCCATGAGCGCTCCGCAGCAGTCGGGCGGCGACCCCGCCCGCGACGCCGGCAACGAGACCGGACGAGCCCGTGCGGTCATCACCGACGGCCTCCCCAGCCAACTGGTCGACACCGACCCCGACGAGACCAGCGAGTGGCTGGAGTCGCTGGACGCCGTGGTCGACCACGCCGGTCGCGGCCGCGCCCGCTACCTCATGCTCCGCATGCTGGAACGCAGCCGCGCGCAGCAGGTCGGCGTCCCCGGCCTGCGCAGCACCGACTACATCAACACGATCACGCCGGAGCGGGAGCCGTGGTTCCCGGGCGACGAGGACGTCGAGCGCCGGATCCGCTCCTACATCCGCTGGAACGCCGCGATCATGGTGCACCGGGCGCAGCGTCCGGGGATCGGCGTCGGCGGCCACATCTCCTCCTACGCCTCGTCGGCCTCCCTCTACGAGGTCGGCTTCAACCACTTCTTCCGCGGCAAGGACCACCCCGGCGGCGGCGACCAGATCTGGTTCCAGGGCCACGCCTCCCCCGGCATCTACGCCCGCGCCTTCCTCGAGGGCCGGCTCAGCGAGCAGCAGATGGACGGCTTCCGCCAGGAGGTCAGCCACCCCGGCGGCGGGCTGTCGAGCTACCCGCACCC
>DATIMX010000520.1:0-5410 GCA_035474935.1 Geodermatophilus sp.
CGGTTCACCCTCGCGCTGGTGCGGGCCAAGCTGCGCGAGCACCGCCTCGACCCGGTGCTGGTGGAGGTGGCCGCCGGCGAGGACCACGTGGCCGGGCCGTTCCACTGCGAGTTCATCTCGGTCAACCACTCGATCCCCGACGCGCTCGCGGTCGCCGTGCAGACGCCGGCCGGCACGCTGGTGCACACCGGCGACTTCAAGATGGACCAGCTGCCGCTGGACGGCGTGCTGACCGACCTCGGTGCCTTCGCGCGACTGGGGCTGCAGGGCATCGACCTGCTGCTGGCGGACTCCACCAACGCCGAGGTGCCCGGCTTCGTCACCTCCGAGCGGGCCATCGGACCGGTGCTGGAGGACGTGTTCCGGCGGGCCACCCAGCGGCTGATCGTCTCAAGCTTCGCCAGCCACGTGCACCGCATCCAGCAGGTGCTCGACGCCGCCGAGATGCACGGCCGCAAGGTCGCCTTCGTCGGCCGCTCGATGGTCCGCAACATGGGGGTGGCCCGCGACCTCGGGCTGCTGCGCGTCGCGCCCGGCCTCATGGTGAGCCTCGACGAGGCCACCAGCATGCCGGCGGAGCAGGTCGTACTGGTCAGCACCGGGTCGCAGGGGGAGCCGCTGTCGGCGCTGGGGCGGATGGCCCGCGGCGAGCACCACCAGGTGACCATCGAGGCCGGCGACACGATCGTGCTGGCGTCCTCGCTGGTGCCGGGCAACGAGACCGCGGTCTACAAGGTCATCAACGGGCTGGCCCGGCTCGGCGCGACCGTCGTGCACAAGGAGACCGCGCGGGTGCACGTCTCCGGGCACGCCCCGGCCGGCGAGCTGCGCACGCTGCTCAACGTGGCCAAGCCGCGGCACCTCATGCCGGTGCACGGCGAGTGGCGGCACCTGCGGGCGCATGCGGCACTGGCCGAGGAGACCGGCATGCCCGCCGACCGGGTGCTGCTCGCCGAGAACGGCGTCGTCGTGGACCTCATCGACGGCAAGGCGACGATCGTCGGGTCGGTGCCGGTCGGTGACGTCTACGTCGACGGACTCAACGTCGGGGACGTGGGGGAGGAGTCGCTGCAGGAGCGGCGCATCCTCGGCGACGAGGGGTTCGTCGCGCTCACCGTCGTCATCGAGCCCTCGACGCGCACCATCGTGCGGCCGGTGCACCTCTCCGCCCGCGGCTTCGCCGACGACCCCACCGTGTTCGACCCGGCGCTGCAGCTGGTCGAGGAGAACCTGCGTCGCACGCTGGTCGACGGCGAGACCGACCCGCACCGGCTCTCGCAGGTGATCCGCCGGACGATGGGCAAGTGGGTGTCCGACACCTACCGCCGCCGCCCGATGATCATCCCGACGGTCCTCGAGGTCTGACGGCCCCGCTGCAGGGGCCCGCGCCGAGCGTGCCAGGCGCGGGGGCAGCGGGGTCCTTCAGCCGACCAGTGCGGCCCGGCGGGTCCCGCGAGGAGGGCCGGGTTCGGCTCAACCCAGCCGGGGACGGCACGTGGCCGCGGTGTCGTCCGGCAGGACGACGGTGTCATCGCGCCTGGCCGCGGTGTCATCCGGTGGGACGACGTCCTCTCACCTCGATCGGGCTGATCCCCTCCTCGGGAGGGAGCCCGAAGCCCCACACCTGCGCGTAGAAGGACAGCTCGCCGTCCAGCGCCGCGCGGATGTTCTCCGCCCGCCGGAAGCCGTGCTGCTCTCCCGGGAACAGCAGGTAGGCGTGCGGTACGCCCTTCTCCCGCAGCGCCGCGACGATCGCCTCGGCCTGCTCGGGCGGCACCACCCGGTCCTCGGCGCCCTGGAACACCGCCAGCGGGGTGTCGAACGCGTCCACGTGCGAGATGGGCGAACGCTCGGCGTAGACGTCGGCGCCCTCGGGCCAGGGGGCGACGAGTGAGTCCAGGTAGCGGGACTCGAACTTGTGGGTGTCGGCGGCCAGCGCGGCCAGATCGGCCACACCGTAGTGGCTGGCTCCCGCGGAGAAGACCCCGGGGCGCAGACACAGGGCCGCCAGCGTCGTGTACCCGCCCGCCGATCCGCCGCGGATCGCCATCCGGGCGCGGTCGACCCGGCCGGCATCGGCGAGGTGCTCGGCGCAGGCGACGACGTCGTCGAGGTCGACCACGCCCCAGGCGCCGCGCAGCGCCTCCCGGTAGCGCCTGCCGTAGCCGGTGGACCCGCGGTAGTCGACGTCGGCGACGCAGAACCCGCGGGAGGTCCAGTACTGCACCTCCGGGTTCAGGACCGAGGTCGTCGCGGCCGTCGGTCCGCCGTGCACGACGACCAGCAGCGGCGGGAGCGTGCCCTCCGGGGCAGCCGCCTCCGGGTTGGTCGGCGGGTAGACCAGCGCGTGGGCCTGCCCGATGCCGGTGCCGCGCTCCGGGGTCGGGAAGGTGATGTGCTCCGGCCGGGAGAACCAGGCGGGGTCCACGCCCAGGTCGCGCGCCGGCCGCAGCACCGCCGCGGCGCCGTCGTCCGCCGCGACCCGGAGGACGACCGGCTCGCTCGTCGGGCTGCCGGCGACGCACACCACCGACCGGCCCGCCGCCGTCACGGAGCGGAAGGCGGTGTACGGCAGGTCCAGCTCGCGCAGCGTGCCGTCGGTCTCCCGCACGGCCAGCCGGTCGGCGCCGGCGCGGGGGTGGGCGAGCACGACGCGCCCGTCGCCGAGCAGCGCGAAGCGGCGGGCACCGAAGCGCCACTGCGGACCGGCGATGTCGGCGCCCACGTCGAGGACTGCCTCGACCTCGCCGCCCGGACGCCACCGGTACAGCGCCCAGACGTCGGTGCGGTCGGCGCAGAACCACAGCGCTCCGTCGGCGTCCCACGTCGGCTGCACCACGGACTCCGCCCGGCCGTCCGGGGAGCGACCGCCGGCGACCACCGTCCGGCCGCCGTCCGGACCCCGGACGACGAGCGCGGCGGCGTCCCACGGCATGTCGGGGTGGTCCCACTGCAGCCAGGCGAGGTACCGCCCGTCAGGGGAGGGGCGCGGGTCGGAGACGAAGTCCGGCCCGGTGACCAGGACCTCGACCGCCTCGTCGGCGCCGATGCGCACGACCTCGTTCACCACGTCAGCAGCCGCGCCGCTCGCCGCGTGGGTCTCCCGGACCGCGAGCAGCCCGCCGTCCCGCATCGGCGTGAGGTCGGCGTACCGGACACCGGCCGGCCGCTCCGGCTCGGGCGTCACCGCGACCGGCCCGTCGTCGCCCGGGTCCAGCCGGTACAGCCGCTGGTCCGGGAAGTGGACGAACCACAGGACGCCGCCGGACACGGCCCACGCGCCGCCGCCGTACTCGTGCACCCGCGTCCGCGCGTTCCACGGCGGGGGCAGGACGTCGGCGGTCGTGCCGTCGTCCGTCCGCCGCACCAGCGCGGACCGGCCGCCCTCGCCGGGGCGTGCCTCCGACCACCAGACGGTGGGGTGGTCCGGCGAGCCGTCGACAGCCACCTCCTCGAGCCGGGCGGCGGCCCGGACGACCAGTTCGGAGGTGATCGGGGTCGGCCAGCTCCCGTGGGGCAGGGTGTTCCGTGCGGGCATGACCCGACCGTAGGTCGCGGACACGAGGCCGCGCCTGCCGTCGCCGCGGACCACGGGCGATTACCGTCGACACATGCCTGCTCGCACGACGACGACCCGACCCTCGGGCCGGTCGTCCGCGCGCGGCCGCTCGGGCTCCGGGTCGACCGCGTCCCGGAAGCGCCCGCCCGCGAAGCGCCCCGCGGCCGGCGGCCGCAAGCCCGCCGCCCGCAAGCCCACGCCGAAGAAGTCCGGCCCCGGCCTCTGGGGTGTCGTCAGCGGCGGCTGGTCGCTGCTGGCCCGTGGCGCCGGCGGGCTGGCCCGCTCGGTCGCCCGGCCGGAGGAGGCCGAGCCGCTCGCCCCCGAGCACCGCCGCGACGGCGTGGGCCTGGCCGTGCTCGGCCTGGCCGTCGTCCTCGGCGCGGCCGCCTGGAGCAACGGCATCGGCCCGGTCGGCGCCGCCTTCGCCGGCGCGGTGCGCTGGGTCGTCGGCTCCCTGGTCATGGTGCTGCCGGTCGTGTTCTTCCTGGCCGCGCTGCGGTTGCTGCGCCGGGGGCCGCGCCCCGAGGCGCGCGGCCGGCTGGCCATCGGCTGGCTGTGCCTGGTGGCGTCGGTGCTCGGCATCGCCCAGATCGTCGGTGAGGGCGCTGTCCCGTCGCAGGACCGGCCCGGCTCCGGTGGCCTGGTCGGCTGGGCCGCGGCCACGCCGCTGGTCGCCGGCGTGGGCACCGTCGTCGCCGTCGTCCTGCTGGTCCTGCTGGCCTTCTTCGGCCTGCTGGTGCTGACTGCGACGCCGGTGCACCAGATCCCCGAGCGACTGCGCGAGCTCACCGACCGCCTGCTGGGCCAGGCCGACGACGAGGACATCTACGACGACGAGGACTGGGAGGACGACGAGGAGCCGGTCGAGCCGCCGGCGCCTGCGCCGCGCTCCCGCCGCCGGTCGCTGTCGGACGACCTCATGGACACCGGCCCGGTGGAGACCCTGCCGGCCATCGACCACGCCGCCCTCGACGAGGCGCCCGAAGCCGTGCGCCACGAGCCGCCGCCCCCGCCGGTCCCGACCCGCCGTCCCGCGGTCGTCGACCGGACCGCGCCGGCGGAGGACCTCCCGCCGATCGAGGAGCCCGAGCAGCTGCGGATCGAGCCGGTGGAGGGGCAGTACACGCTGCCCTCGGTCGGCGTGCTGCGCGCCGGCGACCCGCCGAAGAAGGGCTCGAAGGCCAACGACGCGGCGATCGAGGCCATCACCGGCGTGCTCGAGCAGTTCAACATCGACGCCGCCGTCACGAGCTTCACCCGCGGCCCGACGGTGACCCGCTACGAGATCGAGCTCGGCCCGGCGGTCAAGGTCGAGAAGATCACCGCGCTGACCAAGAACATGGCCTACGCGGTGGCCAACGACAACATCCGGATCCTCGCGCCGATCCCGGGCAAGTCCGCCGTCGGCGTCGAGGTGCCCAACGTCGACCGCGAGATGGTCAGCCTGGGCGACGTGCTGCGCTCGCAGGTGGCCAAGCAGGACCCGCACCCGATGCTGGTCGGGCTGGGCAAGGACATCGAGGGCGGGTTCGTCTGCGCGAACCTCGCCAAGATGCCGCACCTGCTGGTCGCCGGTGCCACCGGTGCCGGTAAGTCCAGCTGCGTCAACTCGCTGCTGACCTCGCTGCTGCTGCGGGCCACCCCAGACCAGCTGCGGATGATCCTGGTCGACCCGAAGATGGTCGAGCTCACGCCCTACGACGGCATCCCGCACCTGATCACGCCGATCATCACCGACCCGAAGAAGGCCGCCACCGCGCTGGCCTGGCTGGTCGAGGAGATGGAGCAGCGCTACCAGGACATGCGGGCCACCGGCGTCCGGCACATCGACGACTTCAACCGCAAGGTCGA
>DATIMX010000521.1:0-1897 GCA_035474935.1 Geodermatophilus sp.
TCGTCACCGGAGCTGGTCGTCGAGCTGCACGGCACGGTGCACGCCGTCGCGTGCCTGGCCTGCGGCGACCGGACGACGATGGCCGAGGCGCTGGCCCGCGTCGCCGCCGGCGAGCCCGACCCGGCCTGCCGCGTCTGCGGAGGCATCCTCAAGTCGGCCACGGTGAGCTTCGGCCAGGCGCTGGACCCGGCGGTCATCGAGGCCGCGGCGGAGGCGGCGACCGACTGCGACGTCTTCCTCGCCGTCGGCACCTCGCTGACCGTGCACCCGGCCGCCGGGCTGACCGACCTGGCCCAGCAGTCCGGCGCGCGGGTCGTCGTCGTCAACGCCGAGCCGACCCCCTACGACGTCGTCGCCGACCTGGTCGTGCGCGAGCCGATCGGGACGTCGCTGCCCCGGCTGCTGGCGCCGTGACGCGGGAGGAGCTCTACGCCCGCTACCGGGAGCTGGTGGACGACGAGCTGCCGCGGCGGGCGCGGGAGGGCCGCTGGGTGGTGACCGCCGACCACTGCTTCGGGCGGATCCTGCTCGACCACGCCGTCGGCGGGCGCTGGTACGACGTCCTGGACCGGCGCCGCTCGCCGGCCTCCGCCCAACTGGACGACGACCAGCTGGCCGCCGCGGTCGCGCTGGCCGAGCGGTCGAAGGACCTCCCTGCCCCCCACCACTCGCGAGCTCGCGGCGGGACCCTGCAGGGAGGCCGGCCGGGCCGGCGAGAGAGGTGACGCTGCTCGCCGTCCACCTGGCGCTGACCGCGGCCTACGCCGGCTTCCAGTGGACGGTGCGGGCGCTGGTCTACCCGCAGTTCGCGCTCGTCCCGCCGGCGGCCTTCCCGGCCTACGAGCGCCGCCACCAGCAGCGGATCACCCGGGTCGTGGCCCCGCTGTTCGCCGGTCAGGGCGTCACGACGTCGTGGCTGCTCGCCGCCCGCCCGGAGGGGACGCCGCTGCTGCCGGTCCTCCTGGGCGCGGCCTGCCTGGCCGTCGTCCTCGGGGCGACCGCGCTGGGCGCCGTCCCGCTGCACCGCCGCCTCGGGACGGCGTGGGACGTCGCGACGTACCGGCGGCTGCTGCGGGTCGACACCGTCCGCGCGCTCGCGGCCACGGCCGGGAGCGCCGCCGCACTGGCCGCGTTGCTCGGCTGAGCCGGGGACCACCGGACCGGGACCGGCCGCTAGCGTGATCGGCACCACGTCGAGCGGCCGGCCGGCTGGTCGGCCCGAGGACCCGGGAGCTCCGATGCGCGTGCCCTTGACCACCCGAGACTTCCTCGACCGCGCCGAGCTGGTCTACGGCGACCGCGTCGGGATCGTCGACGAGCCCAACCAGCCCGCCCCCTCGATGGGCGACGTCACCTACCGCGACGTCGCCCGTCGTGCCCGAGCCATGCAAGCCGCCCTCGACGGGCTGGGCATCGGCGAGGGCGACCGGGTGGCGGTCGTCAGTCACAACGCCGGGCGGCTCATCGAGATGCTGCTCGGCGTCCCGTCGTCGGGCCGGATCCTCGTGCCGATCAACTTCCGGCTCTCCCAGGAGGAGGTCAGCTACATCGTCGGCCACTCCGGGGCTCGTGTCCTCTTCGTCGACCCGGAGCTGGAGTCGTCGCTCAAGCCCATCGAGGCCGAGCACCGGTTCACCATCGGCGAGGAGTACGAGCAGCTGCTGCGGTTCGACGTCGAGCCACGACCGTGGTCGGAGCCCGACGAGGACGCGACCGCCACGATCAACTACACGAGCGGCACGACGGCGCGGCCCAAGGGCGTGCAGATGACCCACCGCAACGAATGGGTCAACGCGGTCACCTTCGGCATGCACATGCAGGTCAGCGACCGCGACGTCTACCTGCACACGCTGCCCCTGTTCCACTGCAACGGCTGGGGCATGCCCTACGCCCTGGC
>DATIMX010000522.1:0-2878 GCA_035474935.1 Geodermatophilus sp.
GCCGCCCCCCACCGTGGAAGGACCCCGTCCCCCTCATCCCTCGCAGGCTCGGGACGAGCCTCTGGACGGGGCCAGCGGTGGGACCCTGCGGCGAGGCCGTCGGGGCTCGGGTACGCTGGTCGGGTTGCACCGCCCCGGTGCCGCGCACCTCACGGTGCCGCCTGGGAGGCGGGCAGCTCGTCCAGCACCCGGCGTCCGACGTCCGGGCGCACGCAGGACATGACAGAGGCGATCGAGGAGTTCAGTGGTGTACGCAGTCGTGAAGGCCGGTGGCCGGCAGCACAAGGTGGCCGTGGGCGACCGGTTCACGGTCAACCGTCTCGTGGGTGAGGCGGGCGACACCGTCACCCTCCCGGCCCTGCTCCTGGTCGACGGCGACACCGTCACCAGCGACGCGCAGACGCTGGCCGGGGTGACCGTGACCGGCGAGATCGTCGGCCACGGCAAGGGCCCGAAGATCCGCATCCACAAGTTCAAGAGCAAGACGGGCTACCACAAGCGTCAGGGGCACCGTCAGCCCCTCACCGACGTCGTGGTCCGCGACATCACGAAGGGCTGACGCCGACATGGCACACAAGAAGGGCGCCTCGTCCTCCCGCAACGGCCGCGACTCCAACGCGCAGCGCCTCGGCGTCAAGCGCTTCGGGGGTCAGGTCGTGAAGGCCGGCGAGATCATCGTGCGCCAGCGCGGTACCCACTTCCACCCGGGCCTGGGCGTCGGCCGCGGCGGCGACGACACGCTGTTCGCGCTGCAGGCCGGTGCGGTGACCTTCGGCACGCGGCGGGGACGCAAGACCGTCTCCATCTCCGCCGTCGAGGCCTGAGCACCACTCGACTGACGCTCACGAGCGCACGGGCCCTCGGCCCGTGCGCTCGTGGCGCTTGACGGACCAGAGACAGCTTGACGGACCAGAGACAGGAGGCGGCGCGGACCCGGTCCGCTCATCGACATGGCCGCTTTCGTCGACCGCGTGGTCGTGCACGTCGCCGCCGGCAACGGCGGGCACGGCGTCGCCTCGATCCACCGCGAGAAGTTCAAGCCGCTCGGCGGTCCCGACGGGGGCAACGGCGGCAACGGCGGGGACGTCGTCCTCGAGGTCGACCCCAACGTCCACACGCTGCTGGACTTCCACCACCACCCGCACCAGAAGGCCGGCAACGGCCGCCCGGGTGCGGGCAGCAACCGCCACGGCGCCCGCGGCGAGGACCGCGTGCTGCGGGTCCCCCCGGGCACCGTGGTCAGCACGCCCGACGGCCGGGTGATCGCCGACCTGGTCGGCGCCGGCACCCGCGTGGTCCTCGCCCACGGCGGCAAGGGCGGCCTGGGCAACGCCGCGCTGGCCAACCCCCGGCGCAAGGCCCCCGGCTTCGCGCTGCTCGGCGAGCCGGGCGAGACCCTCGACGCCGTCATCGAGCTCAAGAGCATCGCCGACGTCGGCCTGGTCGGCTTCCCGTCGGCGGGCAAGTCCTCGCTGATCGCGGCCATGTCCGCCGCGCGGCCCAAGATCGCCGACTACCCCTTCACCACGCTGGTGCCCAACCTCGGCGTGGTCCGGGCCGGCGACACCGTCTTCACGATGGCCGACGTCCCCGGGCTCATCCCCGGTGCCTCCGAGGGCCGCGGGCTCGGCCTGGAGTTCCTCCGCCACATCGAGCGCTGCGCGGTGCTGGTGCACGTGGTCGACATGGCCACGATGGAGCCCGGCCGCGACCCGGAGAGCGACATCGAGGCGCTGCAGCACGAGCTGGCGCAGTACCGCGAGGACCTCGTCGACCGGCTCCGGGTCGCCGTCCTCAACAAGATCGACGTGCCCGACGCGCGGGAGCTGGTCGACCTGGTCCGCGAGCCGCTGGAGGCGCGCGGCCTGGAGGTCTTCGCGGTGAGCGCGGCGACCGGCGAGGGGCTGCGCGAGCTCGGTTTCGCGCTGGCCCGGGCCGTGGAGGAGTACCGCGCCGCGCTGCCCGAGCCCGAGCCGGTGCGGGTCACCCTCACCCCGCGGGCGGTGGACGACAGCGGCTTCACCGTCGAGCGCGACCCGGACGACGAGGGCGCGTTCACCGTGCGCGGCGTCAAGCCCGAGCGCTGGGTGCGCCAGACCGACTTCACCAACGACGAGGCGGTCGGCTTCCTCGCCGACCGGCTCAACCGGCTGGGTGTCGAGGACGCCCTGCAGGAGGCCGGCGCGCAGGAGGGCGACACCATCGTCATCGGCGACGTCGCCTTCGACTTCGTGCCGACGCTGCCGGCCGGCACGCTGAGCGCCGAGGAGACCGCCGGGCTCGGCGGGCGGGGCACCGACTCCCGCATCGACGCCCCGCACCGGGTCCGCGCCGAGGAGCGGCTGGCCGCCAAGCGGGCCCGCCGGGTGCCCTACGAGCTCACCGAGACCTGGACCGACGACGACCTGCCCGAGGACGGCGAGTGACCGTGCGCGCGGAGATCGCCGGTGCGCGGCGGGTCGTGGTGAAGGTCGGCTCCTCGTCGCTGACCAGCCTGCCCGGCGGGCTCGACCAGCAGCGGCTGACCGCCCTGGTCGACGTCCTCGGCGCGGTGCACGCGCAGGGCCGCGAGGTCGTCCTCGTCTCCTCGGGGGCCATCGCCGCCGGCCTGGCCCCGCTCGGGGTCGCCGGCCGGCCGCGGGACCTCGCCACCGCCCAGGCCGCCGCCAGCGTCGGCCAGCTGCGGCTGGTGCAGACCTACGCCGACGCCTTCGCCCGGCACGACATCACCGTCGGGCAGGTGCTGCTGACCGCCGACGACCTCACCCGGCGCAGCCACTACCGCAACGCCCAGCGCACGCTGGAGCGGCTGCTGACCCTCGGCGTGCTGCCCATCGTCAACGAGAACGACACGGTGGCCACCGAGGAGATCCGGTTC
>DATIMX010000523.1:0-6058 GCA_035474935.1 Geodermatophilus sp.
GGTCGACCTGGCGCTGGTGCTGCACGAGCAGGCCCGCCACCCGATGGCCCGCGTCGACCTGCCGGCGTCGGGCTCGATCGCGGTCGTCGTCGGTCCCGAGGGCGGGCTCACCGACGGCGAGGTGATCGCGCTCAACGCCGCCGGCGCGCGGCCGGTGCGGCTGGGCCCGGAGGTGCTGCGCACCTCGACCGCCGGCGCCGCCGCCCTTGCCGCCCTCTCGGTCCGCACCCGCTGGCGCTAGCTGGTGTGCCGCGACGCGGGGCCGGAAGGCTCCCGACGCGGTGCACGGAGGGGCTCAACGGCTCCTGGCCGGGGTGCGGTCCGCAGGACCGCAGTGTCAGGGGTCACCGGCCACCGGTCAGGGCCCGGTACGAGGAGTTCCACAGCCACTCCACCGGGCCGCGGTCGAAGCGGCGCAGCCACAGGTGGGCGAAGGCGACGACGACGGTGACCACCACCAGGTAGACGCCGACCGTCGCCGGCACCCGGACGCCGGGATCCAGCCGTGACGCCAGGCCGAGACCCCAGCCGTAGCAGAGCGCCGAGGTGACGAGGTTCTGCAGCACGTAGCTGCTCAGCGCCATCCGCCCCACCTCGGCCAGGCGCCGCCCGGGCGCGCCGAGTCGCTCGCGGCGGCCGACCACCTCCACCACGAGGGCGAGCAGGCCGAGGGCGACCAGTGGCGCCGTCCCGTAGCGGGCCACGAGGAGCCCCGCCGCGCCGCCGGACACCCCGAGCGCCAGGTCCACCGGCAGGGCCACGGCGCCGACGACGAGCAGCCGGCGGCGCAGGGCGGCACCGTCCGGGGTCAGCACGCCGGCCCGCAGCAGCCGGGCGCCCAGGAGGAACACCGCCACCGAGAGGGCCTGGATGAAGACGGGCTCGAGGCGGAACAGCGCGGCGCCGTCGACGCGGAGCAGCACCAGGTCCCACCAGGACCCGTCGGCGTAGGGGTTGGGCTCGATCACGCCGGGGACGGGCGGCATCGGGGCGGCCGTCAGCACGGCCGTCGCCAGGCCGAGCAGCAGGACGTGCACGCCGGCGGCCGCGACCATCCAGGTGCGCTGGGCGCGCTCGCTCGTGGCGAGGAGGTACGCCACCACGGCGCCGGTGACCGCGTAGCCCATGAGGACGTCGAACTCGACGACGAGCAGGTAGTGCAGGACGCCGTCCAGGAACAGCAGCGCGGCGCGGACCGGGTAGCGGCCGGGCCACCGCCGCCCCGCGCGCAGGGCCGACCGGCGCTGGATCTCCAGCCCGATGCCGAACATCAGGGTGAGCAGTCCGAGGAACTTGCCCTGGGCGAGCTGCTGCAGCACGGCCTCGACCCACGCCCACCCGGCCGGGGTGGTGGCCGCGGTGTCGTCGACGAGGTACCCGAGGAAGCCGGCGGGGTCGGTGAAGATCCAGACGTTGGTGGCGAGCGTGCCCAGGATCGCCACCCCGCGCAGCACGTCCAGCGACGCGATGCGCGGGGACTGCAGGGGGAGGTCCCGGGTGATGGGGGGCTGCGGCGCACGGGTGGCCATGGTCGGGCAGCGTAACCATACGATCGTATGGTCGTCCAGGATGGGAGCATGCCGGACGTGGATGGGCCCTCCGACCGCCTCCTCGACTGCGTGCTCGACCTGCTGGTCGCCGACGGGTACGAGGGCATCAGCATCCGACGGGTCGCGACGGCGGCCGGGGTGTCGATCGGGGCGGTGCAGCACCACTTCCCGACCAAGGACGCGCTGCTGGCCGCGGCGATGGACCGGGTCTCCCAGCAGTTCGAGGAGCGGCTGGAACGGCGCCTCGCGCCCGGGGCCGGGCCCGCCGAGGTGCTGCGCGCGGTCGCCGACGAGCTGCTGAGCGCCGGGGAGGAGCGCCGTCCGGCCAGCGTCATCTGGCTCGTGCGCATGGCCCGCGCCGCCGTCCACGAGCCGACCGCCGAGGTGCACCGCCGGGGGTGGCAGCAGGTCGAGGACCTGCTCGCGGCCCTGATCGCCGCCGTCCGTCCCGATCTGACCGACCAGGCCGCCCGGGACGAGGCGACCCTGCTGCTGGCCCTGCTCGACGGGCTGGCCGGGGCGGTCGCCGTCGAGCCCGCACGGCTGCCGGGGGAGCGGGCGGAGGCGCTGCTGGCCCGGTACCTGGACGCCCTCGTGGACGCGGGCTAGCGCAGGGCGGTGCGGGCGCGGTCGCTGACCACGTCGACCGCCCAGGTCAGGACGACGACCGCGGCGAGCACCGTGGTCGCCGCGGCCCAGTCGAAGGTCGCCAGCTCCGAGGCCAGCAGCGCACCGAGGCCACCGGCGCCGAGCAGCCCGACCAGCACGGTGTCGCGGATGGCCACCTCCCACCGGTACAGCGCGTAGGCCAGCACCGGCCCGGCTGCCCGCGGCAGCACCCCGTACAGCCACGCCCCTGTCGGCCGGGCGCCCAGCGCGGTGAGCGCCGCCCGCGGCCGCGGGTCGAGCTCCTCGGTGGCCTCCGCCGCCAGCCGGCCCAGCACCCCCAGCGTGTAGACGCCGAGCGCCAGCGCGCCGGGCAGCACCCCGGGCAGCAGCACGAAGAGCAGGACCAGCGCCCACACCGGCGGTGGCACCGCGCGCAGCAGGAGCAGGCCGCCGCGCACCAGCGCCCCCGCGACCCGCCGTCCGGGGGACGACCTACCCGCCGGCCGCGCCGCCGGACCGGCCAGCAGCACCGCACCCAGCAGCGCGACCGCGATCGCGACCACCGACATCTGCACCGTGTCCACCGCCAGCACACCGATGGTGCGCAGCAGGTCGCCGTCGGTCGCCGGGGGCCAGGCCGCGCCCAGCACGTGGTGCAGCTGCGTGACCGTGCGCTCCGACAGCAGCGACGCCGGCGACAGCGCCAGGTACCAGCACGAGCAGCTGACCAGGACGACCGTGCCGACGACCGCCGCGGTGAGCACCGGGTCCCGGCGGGCGGACGACGGCGGCGCGGCCAGTCGCCGGCGCACCGCCCGGCCGGCGACGTCGGCGACCAGGCAGAGCAGCGACAGCGCGTAGACCGCGCTCCACACCTGGTCCCAGCGCAGCGACGCGAACGACAGCGCCAGCTGGTAGCCCAGCCCGCCGGCGCCGACCATCCCGAGGACGACGGCCGAGCGGACGGCGCACTCCAGCCGGTAGAGGGCGTAGGCGAGCAGCCCGCCCGCGGTCGGCGGCAGCAGCCCGTAGAGCGCGGCCGCCGTCCGCCCGGCTCCCGCGGCCCGCAGCGCCCGGTACGCCCGGCGCGGCGCCTCGTCGGCCAGGTCGGCGAAGACCTTCGCCGTCACCGCGCCGTAGGGGATCCCGATGGCCAGCACGCCGACCCACGGGTCCAGGCCGAGCACGTTGACCAGCAGCAGGCCCCACACAGCCTCGTGCAGACCCCGCGGGACGGCGAGCACGCCGCGGGCGGCCAGCCAGCCGGCGCGGCGCCGTCCCCACGTGGTGCGCGAGACCAGCGGTGCCCCGACGGCGCCGAGCACCAGCGCCAGCGCGGTGCCGGCCGCGGCGTAGGCGACGGTGACCAGCGCCGATCGGGCGAGCAGCCCGAGGAACGCCGCGTCGGCCGCCGGGTCCAGCGCCGCGGCGGCGAACCGGCCGAACTGCGCCGTCCCGCCGGGGTTGAGCACGTCGCCGCGGAACAGCCCGGCGCCGGCCAGCGACCAGACCAGCACCGCCGCGGCACCCAGGCCCCAGGCCCAGCGGCGCCGGTCCCGCCGCATCCGCGGGGGAGCCGCCAGGGGCCGTTCGAGCACCGCGGTCACGAGGCCATCCCGTAGAACTCCGCGAGGTCGGCGTCGGACAGCGCGGCGACCGGCCGGTCGAGCACGACCCGGCCCTCGGCGAGGCCGACCACCCGGTCGCAGTGCCGGCGCACCAGCCGGGGGTCGTGCAGCGCCGCGACCAGCGCGCCGCCACGGGCCGGTGCCAGCTCGCCGAGCAGCGTCAGCGCCCGGTCGGCGAGCACCGGGTCGAGGGCGGACGCCGGCTCGTCGGCCAGCACGAGGTCCGGCTGCTGCACCAGCAGGCGCGCGATGGCCACCCGCTGCCGCTGGCCACCGGAGAGCCGCTCGGTGCGCTCGAACGCGCGGTCGGCCAGGCCCACCCGGTCCAGCGCGGCCAGCACCTCGGGCAGGCCCTGCGGGCGCACCAGCGACCAGGCCGCCCGGGCCGCCGGCCAGTCCGCCAGCCGGCCGGCGTTGACGTTGTGCACCACGCGCAGCTGGCCGACCAGCTCCAGCGACTGGTGCACCGTGCCCACCCGCGCCCACAGCCGGCGCCGGTGCCGCCCGGACAGCGCGGCGGGGTCGGTACCGAGGATCCGCACGGCGCCGGCAGTGGGGGGAACCGAGCCGTTGGCCAGCGCGAGCAGCGTGGACTTGCCCGCCCCGGAGGCGCCGACGAGGGCGACCCGCTGGCCGGGACCGACCTCGAGGTCGAGCCCGGCCAGCGCCGTCGTCCCGCCGTACCGGACCGTGACGTCGTCCAGCCGCAGGACGGCGGTCAGCTGACCAGCCCCAGGTCGCGGCCGATCTCCTCGATCCGGTCGTAGTCCGACGCCCGCGCCGGCACGAAGGCCCCCGCACCGAAGAGCTCCAGCATCGGGTCGTCGGGCGACAGGCCGGTGAAGAAGGCCCGCAGCCGGTCGGCGAGGTCGGGGACGCCGGTCCGCTCGGCGGCCTGCGGGCCGAGCAGCCAGTGGTAGTCGGGGTACGGCGGGCTCTCGGCGTAGCGCACGACCGCCGGGTCGACCGCGCCCTGCTCGCTGCGGGAGCGCCAGACCTGGGAGTTGAGCACCCCGGCCTGGTAGCTGCCGGAGGCGACCAGCGCCAGCGTCGCGTCGTGCGAGCCGGAGAAGCCCGGGCCGCCGGGGAAGCCCTGCGGGTCGACGCCGGCCTCGCGGAGGAACCACGCGGGCATCAGCCGGCCCGACGTCGAGGTCTCGCTGCCGTAGGTGAAGCGCAGCGGGGCCAGCGCGGTCAGGTCGTCGGACGGCGTGAGCCCGGTGGCGGCGTTGACCACGAACACCGAGGTGAAGGCCTGGTCGATGTCGCGCTGGGCGATCGGCTCGGCGCCGGGGGTCTGCAGCCGGGCCTGGACGCCGGTGAGGCCGCCGAACCACACCAGGTCGAGGTCACCGGTGCGGAAGAGGGAGACGGCCGCGGCGTAGTCGGTGACCGGCGTGTACTCGACATCGAGGTCGAGCGCGGCGGACACCGCGTCGGAGACGGTGCCGTACAGGCGCTGCAGGACCTCGGGGTCCTGGTCGGGGATGGCGCCGACGTGCAGCGGGCCCGACGGGGGCGGAGCGGCGGAGCGGCCGCAACCGGCCACCGCGGCGGCGAGGGCGACGCCGGCGCCGGCCAGGAGGCTGCGGCGGGAGAGCGGGGGGAGCAGGGCATCGGGGCCACCCGACCGGGCGACGCGGCGGGTGCTCACTACGTCCGCGCGTGGGGGAGGGGGACGGGCACGGGACACCTCCGGCGGGAGAGGGGACGGGTGCCCGCCATCCTGACCGACGCCGCGCCGACCTGCCCCCTAGGGTCGGCCCGTGACCGACTGCCTGTTCTGCCGCATGGTCGCCGGCGAGATCCCGGCCGACGTCGTGCACGAGACCGACCGGACGCTGGCCTTCCGGGACATCAACCCGCAGGCGCCGACGCACGTCCTGGTCGTGCCCAAGGAGCACCACCCGACGGTGGCCGCGCTGGCGCACACCGACCCCGACCTGCTGGGCGCGGTCGTCCGCGCGGCGGAGGCGGTCGCCCTCCAGGAGGGCCTGGCCACCCCGGACGGCGTCGAGCCCGGCTACCGCGTCGTCACCAACACCGGCCCCGCAGCCGGGCAGACCGTGCCTCACGTGCACCTGCACGTGCTGGGCGGTCGCGACATGCGCTGGCCGCCCGGTTGACGTCAGGCAGGAGGTGGCTACGCCCCTCCACGACGGGGCGGGGGACAGGGGCGTGCGAGCCCGCCCCTGTCAGGCGTGGCCGAGGCGACCCTGGGGGACCGTCGCAGCCACCTGCTGCCGGTGGTCCTCGCCGAGGTCGTCCAGA
>DATIMX010000524.1:0-4787 GCA_035474935.1 Geodermatophilus sp.
GCGGACGAGCCGGGCCCACACCTCCTCCCGGTACGGGTGACTGCCGGCGAGCAGCTCGAGCTCTGCCACCGCCTCGTCCGTCCGACCGAGGAGGAGGTCGGCGTCGGCAAGTTGCGTTCGGGCGGTGAGAGCGAGCTCGGACAGGCGGTGGCGCTCGGCCTCTGACCAGAACGCGTCCGGCCAGTCCGCGTACGGCTCTCCACGGCCCAGGGCGACCGCCGCCACCAGCTCGGCCCGCGAGACGGCCTGCATCCCCCCCTGGACGATCGGATGCTCGACCCCGAACGTCTCGGTGAACCGCGTCGTGAGCGTCGTCATCGGGACGCCGCCTCGTTCGGCACGTCGCGGAGTTGGCGCCGCAGCACCTTGCCGGTGGCCGTCTTCGGCAACTCGGCGACGAACTCGATGCTCCGCGGGTACTTGTAGGCGGCCATCCGCTCCTTGCAGAAGGCGATGAGCTCCGCCGGCTCGGCGCTCTTCCCGGCCTTGAGGCTGACGAAGGCCTTGACCGTCTCCCCGCGATACGGGTCGGGGACACCGACCACGCCGCACTCACGCACCGCGGCGTGCTGGTACAGCACGTCCTCGACCTCGCGCGGCCAGACCTTGAAGCCCGAGGCCACGATCATGTCCTTCTGCCGGTCCACCAGGTAGAACCAGCCCTCGGAGTCCATGAACCCGACATCGCCGGTGTGCAGCCGACCGCCCGGCAGCGCCTTCGCGGTCTCGTCGGGCTTGTTCCAGTACCCCGGCACCACCCCGGGGCCCTCGGTCACCACTTCTCCGACCTCACCGGGAGGCAACTCCTCGCCGTCCTCGTCGACGATGCGCACGGTGTAGCCGCACACCGGCACCCCCACCGACAGCGCGCCGCTGGTCGGGTCCACCGGTGCCTGCCGTCCCCACGGCACCCCGTGCGACGGCGAGGTGGTCTCGGTCAGCCCGTAGATGTTGTGGATGTAGGCGCCGAAGTGCTCCTGGAACTGCTCCACGGTCGACGGCGCGATCGGCGCCCCACCGCTGCCCACCTTCGTCATCGCCGACAGGTCGCGCTTGACCGCGTCGGCGTTGTTCATCAGCGCGATGAAGGCCGTGATCGATCCCATCGCCCACGTGGCGCCGTACCGCTCGGCGAGCTCGGCCATCACTGCGGCGTCGAACCGGTAACCCAGAACCAGGGGCATCGGCAGCAGCAGCGCGACGCCCAGGTGGGCCACCAGTCCCGTGACGTGGAACAGCGGGGCCACCGCGAGGCAGACGTCGTCCCCCGTCAGGTGAACCCACTGCCGGTACACCTCGGCGTTGTAGACGACGTTGCGGTGGGTGTTCATCGCCCCCTTGGGCGGCCCCGTGGTCCCCGACGTGTACACCAGGAACGCCACGTCGTCGGGGCCGAGCTCCGCCGGGGGCGGACGCTGCCCGTCGTAGCCCCGGACGAGGTCGAGCAGGTCCAGCGTGCCCTCCGCCCGCTGCCGCTGGACCCCGGCGAACAGCGACTCCGATCCCGGGTCGGCGACGTAGTCCAGCTCGTTCGTCGTGATGACGGATGTGACGCCCGCGGACTCGGCGGCCGGGCCGCCGGCCTGCGGGTACAGCGACTCCTGCTCGATGAGGAGCCGAGCCCCGGAGTCGGTGAGCAGCCCCGCCAGCTCTCGCTGCTTGTACATCGGGTTGACCGGCACGACGATCGCGCCGAGCCGCCAGCTGGCGAGCATCGCGATGAGGAAGGTCGGGACGTTCTGCAGTTGGACCACGACCCGGTCATCCCGCCGTAGCCCGCACTGCTCGGCCATCGCCACGGCCAGAGCCGCGGACTGACGGTCGACGTCGGCCACGGTCAGGGTCGTGCCGAAGTAGTGCACCAGCGGCTTGTCCGGATGAGCGCGGACTGCCGCGTCGAACATGCTCACGCAATCGGGGAACGGCGCCTTCAGGTCGGCCGGAACCCCCTCGTCGTACAGGGCCAACCACGGTCGGTCGTCATACAGGGACATGCGGCGCCTCCGCTGCTGTGGTCCCCGTCGCGGATGGTCTCCTCTACCCCGCTGACCGTCCCGTACCCATCGACCCCGTCCTGTGTCATCCGCGTCCGCGGCGCTCAGGCCCCGGACCGCGGATTCCGGCTCTCGGACACGAGCAGGTCGTGGAGTTCCCTCTCGAACGTCCGGCGTTGCGTGAGGTCCCTGCGGGGACCGTCCCGGAGCGCCCAGGTGGTGGCACCGATGATCACCGCCAGGGCGAAGACGAGTGATCCGGGTGATGACCGTCCATTGCCAGGACCTGAGCGGCCCCCGTCCACGTGGACTCGTCCGCTGTCGCCCGGCGTACGGCTGACGACGTCAGCGCGGCCACCCTGCCCCCGTCGAGGTCGACGACCCGGGACTGGCCCGTCCCGGTCGGGCCCTGGACCAGTTCCGCGTTCAGCCCCTTGGCCTTGACCACACCGACACGGTGGACTGCGCCGGCCGGCGTCCGGATCGAGCTCAGCGCGGCGGCCCCGTCTCGGGCAGTGCGTCGACCCCGTCCCGTTGCTCATCCGGTTGCCCGTCCTGCCGCTCACGGTGCACACGCAGCCGGTGGCGGCGGCCCTCGGTCGGATGCACCACGGTGACCGGGCAGCGGGCGTGCATCACACACGCTGGATGCTCGTCGAGCCGAGCAGCATGGTGTGGAAGCCGGCGTGCCCACGGCTGCCCACGACCAGCAGGTCCGCCGTGCGATTCGCGGAGGAGCACGTCTGCCGGCGAGCCCTCCGCGGCGCGGGCGTGCGCGTCGGGCAGCGGACCGGCCAACCCGCGGGCAACCTCATCGACCACGGCGCGGAACCTTGTCCTCGTGCTGGCTCCGCAGGGTGTTGCGAAGTCGCTCCACGTCGGGTGAACCGACCACGTTGACGTCCGCCCACAACTCCGGCACCCGGTAGGCGATGACCGTCTCGCGGGGGGGCCGCCCGTCGCCGGCGCGGCCGCCACGTCCGAGTCCGGGACGCCGAACTCCGAGGCTCACCTGGGGTGAGAACTCGTGCTCGCCGCCGTCGGACAGGTGCATCCGGCGAGTACGGGCCGCAACGACGAGCGCTCAGCGGCCGCCACCAGTCAGCCGTGTGCGCATGTGGCGTGTCGCCCCTCGGACACAGCTGAGGGTCCCGTGGTCACCGATGGCGCGGCCCTCGTCGTTCCGGCGACTCGGGCCCCAGGTCAGTCCCACCAGACCGGTGGTCGCCTGCCGAGGAAGGCGAAGGGTAGGTCGACGCCCTCGGTGATGCAGCGCCGAAGCGCCGCCAGCGCCCGCGCCGGCTTCCGGGCCAGGCCGCACGAGCGATCGCCCTTCTCTTGTCTGCTCACCGACGAAAAGACGACGATGTCCGATGCCCCCGCTGTCGCTTCGAGAAGCAGGGAGGCGCCATGACCGACCCGACCGCGCCGGCCCAGGCCGGCCACACCTGGACCGACGCCGATCGTCGCCGCACCCGCCGAGCTGCGCTCGCCGGTGGTGTTGGCACCCTGATCGAGTACTACGACTTCAGTCTCTACGGCTACCTCGCGGTGGTCATCGCACCGCTGTTCTTCCCGAGCGCCGATCCGGTGACGTCACTGTTGTCCGCCCTGGCCGTGTTCGGCACGGCCTACCTCATCCGTCCCCTCGGCGGCATCGTCTTCGGGCACATCGGGGACAAGTACGGGCGCAAGCGGGCGCTGCTGGCCACGCTGATCTGCATGGGCGTGGGCAGCACGCTCATGGGCGTGCTGCCCACCCACGCCCGGGCGGGGGTGTGGGCGACCGTCCTGCTCGTCGCCGTCCGACTCCTCCAGGGCTTCTCGGCAGGCGGTGAGGTCGGCGGCTCGGCCACCTTCATCTCCGAGTCCACGCCGCGGCACCTGAAGGCGACCTACGGGGCCTTCACCCCACTGGGTGCGACCGGGGGGTTCGCGTTGGCGGCCGGAGTGGCCGGCATCACCGCCGGCTTGACCACCGACGCGCAGATGGAGTCCTGGGGCTGGCGGATCCCCTTCCTGCTCGCCCTCCCGCTGACGCTGTTCTGCCTCGGGGCCCGGACGCGGGTCGAGGAGACCCACGGCGCCGAGGAGGCGCACGAGCAGCACTCGCCCGTCGGCTATGTCTTCCGCAAGCAGCCCAAGGCGCTGCTCCAGGCGAGTGCGATCAGCGCCGCCACCAACGGCACCGCCTACATCGGGCTGACCTACCTGAGCATCCACCTGATCCAGCGATTGGGGTACGACGCGGCGCCCGTCTACTGGGTCGCGACCGCGGCCATCGGCATCTCCGCCCTCTGCATGCCGCTGGGCGGGTTGCTCGGTGACCGCATCGGACGGGTGCGGCTCACGGAGATCGGGTTCATCGGCTACATCCTGCTGACCTATCCGATGATGGCGCTGATGGACAACGGCCTGGGCGTCGCCTTCCTGGCCTACCTGCTCATCATGATCAACACGGTGGGTGCGCAGGTGGGCGCCTACACCGTGCTGCCGCTGCTGTTCGACAAGGCGTCGCGGTACACCGGTGTCGCGATGGGCTGGAACCTCGGTGTGATCGTCGCCGGTGGGACGGCGCCCTACCTCGCGGTGTGGCTCATCGAGCGCACGGGCAACGAGCTGGCGCCCGCGTTCTTCGTCATCGTCTTGGCCCTGATCGGCCTGGCCGCCCTGCTGTCGATCCGCAGGGGCTCCCTGCACCGGGTGGAGAGTCTCCACGAGCTCGACGAGGCGCAGGCCATCGAGCACATCTGAGCGGCCGGTCTGAGGTGGACCACGTTCTCGCCGTCGTCC
>DATIMX010000525.1:0-4953 GCA_035474935.1 Geodermatophilus sp.
GCCGCTCGGTCTCCCGTTCCCGGGCGAAGAAGACCGCGACGTCCTCGGGGTCGAAGGGAGCCAACCCCGGATAGGGCGACCGGGTCGGGTCCCAGGAGAAGGCGTCAGCCGGATCGAGTCCTGCTGCCCGCAGTCCGGCCAGCAGCCTGAGCAGACCCGGGGGCGGGCCGGACCCGTCCCCGGCGTGCTGATCGGTCAGGTCGGTGTCGGCCAGGTCGATCCACTGCACGTCCGCCAGAAGCGGGAGCCCCGCCCCCGGCTCCAGGACCAGCGGGAAGACGGGGTGTCCCAACGACCGCGCCAGACTGAGCTCTGCGAAGCACCACTGGGACGCCGTCGCGGCATGGGTTCCGAGGAAGACCACGGCCTCGGTGCGACGCAGCCGGGCGTACAGCTCACGCTCCCAGTTCCGTCCCGCCGGTATGCCCTGTGCGGGATCGAAGTCCACGAAGACCGTGGTGAAGCCGGCTCTCCGCAGCCAACCGCTCACTCGCTCCGTCACGACCCGGTCGTGGTTGCTGTGACTGATGAACAGTGCAGGCATCGATCCCCCTCAGCCCGGGGAGAGGGGGCCAGCGCAGACCGGTGCCCGGGACATGTCAACGACTCCGGAGATCACGGCGCCGGGATCCCGCTGGAGTCCGGCCGTGTCTGCTCACGTGTACGCAGTGGAACGCAGCGAGCGAGCCGCCTCCGCCGTCGTCGTGCTGGCCGGTCCCGCGATCGACCTCAGCCCCAGTAGAGCCGGAAGCCGACCCGCCGCCGCTCGTCCTCGGTCATCGTCCCCATGTCGACGATCTGCCGGGCCTGCTCCTCGACCGGTTGGTCGGAGAGCAGCTCGAGGTAGCGGCGGTGCTCGCACAGTGACGCCACCGCCTTCTCGACCTGGTCGGCGACGTCCACCTCGTGCGGCGGGTCCAGCAACTCGCTGACCGCGATGTAGGTGATGCCGCGCCACGGCTCCTCGGGGAGGTCGGGGAAGATCCACTCGTTGGCGGCGTCGGCGACCGCGTCGAGGACGCTCTGCCCGAGCGCGCGGTGGTCGGAGGAGTTCACGTACGCCGGCGAGACGCCGGGCGGGGTCCAGGTCGCGCCGAAGTACCCGGTGACCACCATCTCGGGGCGGTGCCGGCGGATGGCCGCGGCCAGGTCGCGGCGCAGCTCCGGTCCGGCGACGAGGACGCCGTCCCGGTGGTCGAGGAACTCCACCTCCGAGACCCCGACGACGGCCGCCGAGCGGCGCTCCTCCTCCTCGCGCACCGGACCGGCCTCCGCCGGCGGGACGCCGGCCATCCCCGCCTCGCCGCGGGTCGCCAGCAGGTAGTGCACCTCCTTGCCGGCCGCCGTCCAGACCGCGACTGCGGCCGCGAGGCCGTACTCGATGTCGTCAGGGTGCGCGGCCACGACCAGGGCACGCTGCCAGTCGTCGGGCATCGGGAGCGGTGGCATGGCGGGCAGTCTGCTCCGGGGGGACGACGATCGGCCAGACGGCGGACCTCACCGCTCGCGGGCGGCCTCGACGTGCCGGCGCGCCACCGCGAGCAGCGCGGCACCGGCGGGGGGCGACGGCCCGCCGGTGCGCCACGCCAGCTCGATGCGCGAGGTCACCGGCGGGTCCAGCGGCAGCGCCCGCAGCCGGTCCGCCGCCGCAGCCGCCACCGACGCCGGGACGACGCCGGTGCCCAGGCCCCGCTCGGCCAGCAGGCAGACCATCTCCAGGCCGGTCGCCTCGCAGGCCACCACCGGCACCACCCCCGCGGCCGCGCACGCCGCGTCGAGCGCCGTCCGGCCGCCCGTGCCCGGGGGCAGCGCCACGAGCCGGTGGGACGCCAGCTCGGCCACGGCCAGCGAGCGCCCGCGCGGCGAACTGCCGAGCGGCACCACCGCGACCTGCTCCTCCTCGTACAGGACCGCCGTCTCCACGCCCGACGGCGGCGGCTGGGCGCGACCCACCCAGGCCAGGTCGAGCCGGCCGCTGGACAGCGCCGCGAGCAGGTCGGCACCGGAACCCTCGACCAGCACCACCTCCACGGCGGGATGGGCCGTGGAGAAGTCGGCCAGCAGGTCGGCCAGCACGGTCGAGGTGCACCCGACGACCATGCCGACCGCCACGCGCCCGCGCAGCAGCCCGGTCACCTCGTCGGCGACGTCCCGGGCCGCCGCGACCGCGGCCAGCGCCGCACGGGCGTGCGCCAGCACCGCGACGCCCGCCTCCGTCGGCTGCGCACCGCTGCGCCCCCGCCGGAACAGCTGCACGCCCAGCTCCCGCTCCAGCGACCGGACCGCCGCGCTCACCGCCGGCTGGGCCACCAGCTCCCGCTGCGCGGCCGCCGTGAAGCTGCCCTCCTCGGCCACCGCGACGACGTACCGGAGCTGGTTCAGTTCCATCACGGCAGGCTATGGAAACCATCAATACCGTGTCTTGGACTTCTGGCCCAGCCGACCGCACGGTGGAGCCATGACCGACACCACCGCCACCCCCGCCGAGCTGGCCGACACCTACTTCCGCTCCTGGCTGGCCCGCGACTTCGACACCCTCCGCGCCGTGCTGGCCGACGACTGCACGTTCCGCGGCCCCCTGGGCACGGCCGACGACGCCGACACCTGCGTCGCCGGGCTGCGCGGCATGAGCCGGGTGCTCGAGGACGTCGTCGTCCGCCACCGATTCCTCGACGGGGACGACGTCCTGACCTGGTTCGACCTGCACACCACCGGGGCGCCACCGGCACCGACGGCCAACTGGATGCACATCGAGGACGGGCGGATCGCGCGCATCCAGGTCACCTTCGACCCGCGGCCGCTGGTGACCCCGCACTGAGTCCGTCGCAGGATGGGCGCATGGTCGACGACGCGGACCTCACCCACCTGCGCCGCTGCGTGGCGCTCGCCCGCGCGGCCCTCGAGTCCGGCGACGAGCCGTTCGGGTCGGTGCTGGTCGATGCCGAGGGGCGGGTCCGCTTCGAGGACTCCAACCACGTGGCCGGGGGCGACGCCACCCAGCACCCCGAGTTCGCCATCGCCCGCTGGGCCGCCGAGCACATGACCCCCGACGAGCGGGCCGCGGCCACGGTCTACACCTCCGGCGAGCACTGCCCCATGTGCGCCGCCGCCCACGGCTGGGTCGGACTCGGCCGGATCGTGTACGCCAGCTCGTCGGCCCAGCTGGTGTCCTGGCTGGCCGGGCTCGGCGTCCCGCCGGCACCGGTGAAGGCCCTCCCCGTCAACGAGATCGCCCCGGGCGTCCCGGTCGAGGGCCCGGTGGCCGGCCTCGACGAGGAGGTCCACGAGCTGCACCGCCGCAGGTTCGGCCAGGACCCGGCGTCATAGCGCCCGGGCCGGCACGGCGACCAGCGGCTGCCCCGGCACGAGCCACCGGGCCGGTTCTGGCTGCAGCCCCGCCTCGGCGAGCTGCTGCCGCAGCGGCTCGACCCCGGGCAGCTCCATGCCCTTCCCTTGGGCGCGCAGCAGCAGGTCGAAGTGCCGGCTGAACGGGTCCGGCGTGGCCGCGGTCGTCGTGACGAGCACCGCGCCGCCCTCGGACAGCAGCCCCGCGAGCGCCAGGAACAGCGGAACCCGTTCGGGGAGCGGCAGGTAGTAGACGACGTTCGCGAGGAGGACGAGGTCGTAGGGTCCGCCGGCCTCACCGCCGACCGCCAGGGCCATGACGTCGCCGCGCAGCACCCGGGTCCGCCCGGCCAGCCCGCGCTGCGCGAGCAGCCGCTCGGCGATGTCGGCGACGGCCCCGTCGACCTCGATCCCCGTGCCCTGCGCCGCCGGGGCTGCGGCCAGCATCGCGGCCAGGTTCTGCCCCGCTCCGCAGCCGACGTCCAGCACCCGCGTGGGGCGCACCTCGCGCACCGCGGCTCCCAGCGCCTCGTGCAGGACCGGCTCCATCGCGCGGGTCAGCTGGGCGATCGTCTCCCCCTGCTCCGCGACGTCGCGGCGTGGCGGCCCCCCGTGCAACTGGTGGACGAGTTCCCGGTAGAGCCCGGTGTGGAAGCCGGCGAACCCCTCGTACGCGCCGCGCAGCACCTCGTCGTCCAGCAGCCGCCGTCCGCGCCGGGACAGCGCCCACCCGCCTGCCGAGGCGCGGATGAATCCGTGACCCTGCAGCACCCGCAGCCACGGCTCGAGCAGGCCACCGTCGTCGAGGCCCAGCTGCGCGCGCACGGAGGCGGTGTCGGCCGGCCCGTCCCGCAGGTACTCGAGCACGCCGGTGGACAGGCCTGCCGCGCCCACCGCGATCCGGACGGCGGCCAGACCGTCACGGGCGACGCGCAGCCATGGCAGCCCGCCGCCGCGGAGGAGCTTGGCGGTGGCGAGGAGGCGGCTCACGCTCCCGCTCCCCGCCCGGGCGGGGCCCCGCCACCCGCTGGGACGTGCACGTCACCGTCTCCCACGGCGCGATGATCGTCGCATCGATCCCCGGACCGCCACCGCACGGTCAGCGGCCGGCGACCGCCAGCAGGACGGCGGCCAGCTCGTCCGGCGCGCTGACCATCGGGTCGTGGCCGGTGGCCAGCTCGACGACCTCCCACCCCGGCTGCGACCGCACGAGCCGGCGCGAGGGGTCGATGGTCGGCAGTGCCGGCGCGGTGCAGTCGACGTAGGTGCGCGGCCGGGCGGCCCACCGGTCGGCGTCGAAGTGCAGCGGGTCCTCGTACACCCCACCGGGCTGCGGGGTCTGCCGCTGCTCCACCCACACCGCGTCGTCCCCGGTGAGCCCGTAGGCCGACGCCGGCGGCGGCGGGATGTGCCCGTGCTCAGCGATCACCGCGCGGCGGGCGGCCCGCGCCTCCGGCGGGATGCAGTCGGCCCAGCTCCGCCCCGGCGTCGGGACGACGGCGTCGACGTAGACCAGGCGGCCGACCTCCTCGCCCAGCCGGTCGGCCGCCCCGGTGACGACGAGCCCGCCGTAGCTGTGCCCGACGAGGACCGCGCCGCGGCAGCCGG
>DATIMX010000526.1:0-2314 GCA_035474935.1 Geodermatophilus sp.
GGTCCTTGGTGACCTGCACCAGCACCTTGTCGCCGGACTTCAGCGCCTGCTCGATGGAGCGCTGCTTGCCGGTCAGCCCGGCGGCGTCCCAGTTGACCTCACCGGCGTACAGGACGGCGTTGCGGCCCTTGCCGATGTCGACGAACGCCGCCTCCATGCTGGGCAGCACGTTCTGCACCCGGCCGAGGTAGACGTTGCCGGCGAAGGACGTCGCCTGCGCCTGGGTCACGTAGTGCTCGACGAGCACGTCGTCCTCGAGGACGGCGATCTGCGTGCGCTCGCCGCGCTGGCGGATGACCATCTTGCGGTCGACGGCCTCGCGGCGGGCGAGGAACTCGGCCTCGGTGAGGATCGGCGCCCGGCGGCGACCGTTGTCCCGACCGTCGCGGCGGCGCTGGCGCTTGGCCTCCAGCCGGGTGGAGCCGGTGACGCCCTTGACGTCGTCGTCGCTGGTGGTGCGGCCGTTGCGGCCGGCCCGCTCGGGACGGTCGTCGTCGCTCTCCGCGACCGCCTCGCCGGCCTCTCCGCTGCTCCCGCGGCGGCGCCGCCGGCGCCGGCGGCGGGTGCTCGAGCCGCCCTCGCCCTCGTCGCCCTCGGCGGTGTCCTCGTCGCTGTCGGCGTCGGAGTCGCCGTCCTCGTCGGTCTCGTCGACGCCCTGGTCCTCGTCGGCGTCCTCGTCGGAGGAGTCGTCGGCGGTGTCGTCGTCGCCCTCGGCGTCGGCGGCGTCGTCCCCGCTGCGCCCGCGGCCACGACCGCGCCGGCCCCGGCGGCGGCGCCGGCTGCCGGCGGCCCCGTTGTCCTCGCTGTCGTCGGCGCCGGGATCGCCCTCGGCGTCCGTCCGTTCCTCGTCGGTGTCGGCGTCGGTGTCCGTGTCCTCGGCGGTCGCGGGGGTCTCGTCCGCGCCGCCGGAGCGGCGGCGGGAGCGGCTGCGGCGCGAGCGCGGCGCGGGGGTCTCGTCCTCGCCGTCCTCGGCCGGCTCGACGTCGGTCTCCTCGACCACCGGCGACTCGGCCAGGGGACGGCGGCTGCGCCGGCGCGGCGGAGCCGGGACGTCGGCCTCGGTGGGCGCGACGAAGCTCACGAACGCCGGGATCGTGGGAGCGGCGGGCGGCGCGGGCGGGTGGTCGCCGGGGTCGGCCGCGCCGGCCGGGCGGGTGGCCCGCCGGCGGGGGCGGGCGATGACGGCGGTGGGCTCCGGGGAGCTGAACTGGGCGCCGAAGCGGGAGACCGGGGGCTCCTCGGGCTCGGCGGCCGCCGGCTCGGGGCTCTCGGCCTCCTCCTCGGCGACAGCGAGCTCCTCCACGGCGGCGGCCTGCTCGCCGGCGTCGTCGTCCTCACCGGCCTCGGCGGCGCGGACGTCGTCCTCGGCCGCGGGGTCCTCCGTGCCCTGCGGCAGGGCGGCGGGGTCGAGGCCCTCGTCGGCCGGGGTGGTCGTGCTGTCGTCTGTCTGGTCGGCCACGTGTGGCTCGCCTCCTGTGTGGTGCTCCCGGGCGCCGATCACTGGGACTGGCGGCCGCGCAGGAGCACGGGGTCGGACGGGTCGGCCCCCGCGCCGGGTGCGGCGGCAGGCGCGACCCGCGAAGTCTGGGGGTCGGTGTCCGGGCGAGGAGTTGCCGCGGCCGGGCGCCGGTGGTGCGGGTCGTTCGTGGTGCGAGATCTCGGGGTGCGTCACGTCTGGCAGTCGTGCCGCTCGACGGCGTGCGGCCCCGGGGCCCACCGGTCAGACCGTGGCGGGCTCCCCCTGGCAGCGGGTGCTCGCGACGCGGTCCGGGCCGAGCGGGTCGGCCACGGTCCCGTTGTCGTCGAGCCGGCCCTGCGCCTCACGCACGGCCCGGGGGGGCGACGGCGGGCGCAGGTCGGCGACGGCAACCAGTGCGGCCAACACGTCGTCGGGTCGAACGGCGGGCGTCACCTGCCGGACGACCATGTGCAGTATGGCACAACCTGCCTCCTCGGCCGCCGACGCGCCGGCCACGGCCGGCCGGGCGTCGATGTCGCGCAGGCCGTTCTTGGTGCGCTTCTCGACGGTGACCACGTCGGCGGCGAGGAACGCCTCGACGGCCTGCGCCAGCTCGGCCGGCGCCACCCCCGGCAGCTCCACGCGCCAGGTCGCTGCGTCGATCCGGTCGGCCAGCGACCCGGCGCCCAGGGCCTCCACGCACTCGAGGACGTCGATGCCCGGCGGCAGGGAGGTGTCCAGCGCGGCGCGCACCTCCTCGGGGTCGCGCCGCTCGGCCAGGCCGATCTCCACGTACTCGGCCTCGCTGGCCGCGCCGGTGGGCGCCGCGCCGACGTAGGAGATCTTCGGGTGCGG
>DATIMX010000527.1:0-6900 GCA_035474935.1 Geodermatophilus sp.
CCGGCGGCGGAGCCGGCCGGCGCACCACCGTTCGAGACGGCTCGGGTGGCGGCTGCAGTCACAAGCCGAAGTATGCCACAGCGTACAGGTGTCGAGCGTCGTCTTCCCGGTGCCGGTGCCGCCGGAGACGATCACGTTGAGCCGGGCCTCGACGCAGGCGCGCAGCAGCTCGGCCATCTCCGGGGAGAGGGTGCCGAACCCGATCAGGTCGTCGACGGTGAACGGGTCCTTGGCGAACTTGCGGATGGTCAGCGTCGACCCGCTGAACGCCAGCGGCGGGATGATCGCGTTGACCCGGGAGCCGTCGGCCAGCCGGGCGTCGACCAGCGGCGAGGACTCGTCGATCCGCCGTCCCACCCGGGAGACGATCCGGTCGATGACCCGGCGCAGGTGCTCCTCGGAGGTGAACCGGGCGGCGGTGCGGACCAGCCGGCCCTCCTGCTCGACGTAGACCGCGTCCGGGCCGTTGCACATGATCTCGGTGACGCTGGGGTCGTCGAGCAGCCGCTGCAGCGGGCCGTAGCCGAGGACGTCGTCGGCGAGCTCGGCGGTCAGCCGGGCGCGCTCCTCGGCCGAGAGCGGGACCCGTTCCTCCTCGACCACCTCGTCCAGCTCGCCGAGGACGATGGTGCGCAGCGCCTCCTCGGACAGCGACGGGTCGTTCATCCGGTTGCCCATGCGCTCGAACAGCGCCTTGGCGACGCGGTCCTTGAGCCGGGCGAGCGCGTCGGTGGGCGGCGGCACGGCCACCGGGGCGGCGGCCCGGGGTGCCGGGAGCGGGGTGGGCGCGTCGGCCTCGGGTGCGGCGTGCCGGCCCTGGGCCGCGGCGAGTCGGGAGGCGAGGTTCACGACGCCGCCCGGTGCTTGGCCCGGTAGCGGCCGGGCTTGACGATGGGGGTGGCGGCGAAGCGGGCGACCAGCCGGCGCAGCTCCTTGGCCGCCGGGTCCTTGCGGCCGCCGGCGACGATCGGCACGCCCTGGTTGGTCGACACCGGCACCGCGGCCGAGCGGGGGACGACGACGTCCACGCCGGTGCCGATGGCCGTCTCGACGTCGCGCACCGACAGCCCGCCCTTGGGGTCGGCGAGGTTCATGACCACGTGCCGGCCGGCCGGGATCATGCACAGCTCGCGGAGCACGTCGAGCTCCTTGCGCAGGCCGCGGACGCCGGGCACGTCCATGCTGCTGAGCATCACGACGTCGGTGGCCCGGTCGAGGGCGGCGAGCGTCTGCTCCGACAGCCCCGGCGCGGTGTCGACGACGACGTAGCGGAACTCGCGGGCCAGCGAGGTGAGCAGCCGGCTGACGTCGGTGGCGCTCACCGTGTCGCCGGCGGCCGGGGACTCCGCGCCGCACACCGCGTACAGGCCGCTGGGGTGCTGGGTGAGGAAGGTCTTGAGCACCATCGTGTCCTCGGCCGCCGGGCCGTGCGCGACGTCGGGCAGCGCGTACTCGGGGGTCAGGCCCAGCGCGGAGGCGACGTCGCCGAACTGGACGTCGAGGTCGACCAGCACCGTCGACTGGGGCGCGGCCGCGGTGAGGCCGATCGCGAGGTTGGCCGAGACGGTCGTCTTGCCGACGCCGCCCTTCGGGGAGGCCACGGTGATGACCCGCCCGGTGTAGCGGGCGGTCTCCTCGACCGGGCGCAGCACCCTCCGGCGTCCGGCCGCGGCCGAGCCGGCGCGCTCGACGGCGGCGCGGATCTCACCGGCGTCCGCGCTGGGCGGGAGCAGGTCGCGGACGCCGGCCCGCATCGCCTCCTGCCAGGTCTGCGGCGCCGGGTCGGCGAGCAGGACGACGCTGATGCCGGGGCACTGCACGTCGAGCCGGGCGGCCAGGGAGAAGACCTCCGGGGGCGGCGCCAGCGGGCCGATCAGCAGGACCTCGGGCAGCTCGCCGTCGACCAGCTGCTCGAACAGCCGGGCCGGGTCGGCGGGCAGCCGGCCGGCGGGCAGCACGTACACGTCGCCGTCGGTCGCCTGCTTGACGCGCAGGACGAGTTCCTCGTCGGCTGCGCCGAGCACCACGCGACTCATGAGTAGTCCTTGTCGTAGACGTTGGCCGGGGTGAGGACCTCGGTGCCGGACGTGTCGACGCCCTCGGGTTCGAGGGAGAGCCAGACGGTGCCGTGCTCCATGCCGAAGACGACCGCTTCGGCCGCCTCGGGGCGCAGCCCGAGGGTGACCATGAGGCTGGCGGAGGGCGCCGCGCCGCCGGAGGAGGCGGTGTCGGTCCCCTCGCCGTCCGCGACGGCGACCGGCGCACCCTGCACCTGGGTGACCAGGACCCGGCTGAGGACGACGTCGGTCTGCCCGTCGAGAGAGAGGTGCACGCCCACGGTGTCCCCCGCCGCCAGCCGGCCGCCGACTGCGCGCTGCGGCTCGAGCAGGAGGCTGACCTCGGCGGCTCCCTCGGGTGGGGCGACGGTGCCGGGCACGGAGAGGTCCTCCGGCGCGGCGAACCGGGCGGCGAGCAGCTGCTCGCCCGGCTGCAGGTCGACGGTGGCGACCCGGCCGGCCAGCTCGTCCAGGTCGGTCACGGCGCCGGGCACCGCGGCCCTGGCCGGCAGCCGCTCGGTGCGGACCAGCTCGGCCAGCTCCTCCCCCGGCGTCCCCTCGGGGACCGGCCGGTCGACCACGAGGACGTCCACGGTCTGCACCCCGGCGAGGGCACGGGCGTCGGCGCCGCGCACGTAGGCGAGCAGGACTACGGCGCCGAGGGCGGCGAGGACCAGCGCCGCGAGGGCGGCGAGCAGTCGGCGTCTCAACGAGGGCCCCTATCGGACGAGTCGGAGGACCCAGGCACCCAGGGAGGGCGCACCGGGGCCGTAGGTGAAGGAGTCGCCGGCGTCGACGAAGCGGGTGAAGTAGCCGCGGATGCAGCGGTCCTCGCCCTTGCACGGCTTGCCGGCGTCGTACTGGCCGCCGAAGTGGTAGGCGGTGATCCTGAACGCGGCGTAGCCGTAGACGTGGTACCAGGCGCTGCTGCCGGTGCCGCCGGCCTCGTCGAAGATCGGCAGCAGGACGGTCCGGCCGACCAGCGCGGCGACGTCGTCGGTGTCGCAGCCCTGCGAGGGGTTGTTGCCCGGCTCGGAGGTGAACCGGCCGCCCACCCGGCTGGTGGCCCGGCAGGTGGTGCCGCCGTCCGTGGTGAGCCAGCCGAAGCCGCCGGGGACGAACATCTTCGACGGCCCGGTGCAGCCGGTGTCGGACTTCTTGGGCAGCTCGATGGTGCGCTCGGTGGTGGTCGAGGGCAGGCCGCCGCCGGTCTGGGCCGTGAACTCGCACCAGGAGAAGACCAGCGGCAGCATCGCCGTCCCGCCGTCCGGCGCGCCCCAGGCGACGGTCGCGGTGGCCGCCACCTGCGTCGAGTCGTGGCCGATGACGGGGGCGAACCAGTGCTCGGTGGGCGTGCTGCCGGTGACCGTGACGCGCAGCGGGTCGCCGGCGAGCACCGGCGGGGCGGCGGTGGCGTCGCCGAGGTTGGCGTCGACCAGCGCCTGCGCCGTGGCCCGCATGTCGCCGCAGGCGCCGCGGGCGCAGTCGCGGGCCACGGCGAGGGCCGCGGCGTCGGCCGCCGTCTGCAGCCGGGCCTTCTCCGCGTACAGGGCCCCGACGTCGACGGCGATGGCGGTGAAGCCGAGGACCGGCACCATCAGCAGCGCCAGGAGCACCGCGGAGCCGCCGCGCTCGCCGGCGAGCCGGCGCCGGAGGGCAGGGGGGTCCTTCTTCAGCCGTTGCACCGCATGACCCCCGTCCCGGTCAGGTCGATGTCCGCGCCGAAGAAGTCGGTGAGGAAGGGCATCGGGTAGACGACGGTCACCCGCACGTTCGTGGTGGTCGTGCTGGTGAGCGGACAGGCCGTCGGCGCGACGGTGATCTGCGCGTCGGTGACCGCCGGGTCGAGCGTCGGGCTGGCGCCGCGGACGGCGGCGCGCGCCGCGACGGGGTCGTTCTGCAGGGCCATCACCCGGGCGCCCTCGCGGGCGGCGGCGGACAGGGTGCCCTGCACCTGGAACGCGTGCCCGAACTCGGCGATGCCGAGCACCAGGACGAGCAGCAGCGGCACGATGAACGCGAACTCCACGGCGCTGGCGCCGTGCTCGTCGCGCAGTCGGGTACGCACTCCTCCCCCACCTCCTCTCCCGCGGTCGTGGTCGCCTGGGGGCGGCGCGGCGCAGCGGCCCCGGGGGGACGGGGCCGCTGCGCCGTGGACGATGCGAGGGATCAGCTGCCGGTGGTGGCGGCGGGGGTGCCGCCGAGCTCCTCGCCGATGGTGTTGAAGAGCTCGGACAGCGAGTCCTTCAGGAAGAGCACCGCGGTGATGATGCCGACGGCGATCAGGCCGACCATGAGGCCGTACTCGACGGCGGTCGCGCCCTTCTCCTCGCGCTCGAGGCGCTCCTCGGCGAGCGAGTAGAGCGTGACGATGGTGGCCAGCGGGTTGGTGACGAGGTTCAGCACGGGGACTCCCTGGGGGACGGTGCCGGCCGGTCCGGGTCGGGCGACCCGACGTCGCGGCACTTGCCAGGGGGTGTCGAACCGCCGGATGCCCGGCTTGAGCCCCGTCCACCCGGTCGGCGGACCGCGTCCACCTGCCCGGGTGACCGCTCCGTCGCCGGAGTCACTCCGGGTGTCCGGATCTCAGGGCAGCAGCGCGGTCCCGCCGATGACGAGGGCGGCGCCGGCGAGCATGGCCGGGCCGAACGGCAGCTCGCCGCGCAGCCCGATCCGCCGGGTCGCCAGCAGGCCCAGCGCCACGACGGCCTGGACGACGAAACCGGCGAGTGCGCCCAGCACGACCGCCGACCAGCCGAGCCAGCCCAGGTACAGGCCGAGGAGCGCGGCCAGCTTCACATCGCCCATGCCCAGGCCGCCGGGCGAGACGAGCGCGAGCACGAGGTACACCGCGAACAGGGCCGCGGCGCCCAGCAGCGCGCGCAGCAGCGCGTCCCAGGCGCTGTCGGCGACGGCCGCGAGGAGCAGCAGCGCCGTCCCCGCGGCGAGCGCCGGCAGCACCACGCGGTTGGGCAGCAGCCGGTGCTGCAGGTCCACCACGGCGAGCAGCACACCCACGACGGCCAGCAGCAGGAACGCCGGCAGTTCCCAGGAGAGCCCGGTGCGGAGCACGGTGAGCGCCGTCAGCAGCGCGGTCGCGACCTCGACCACGGGCGGGCGGACGGCGAGCGGCCCGGGCCCCAGCAGCTCCCGGGCGCCGGCACCCGGCGGCCAGGGGAAGCGCCCGGCGGCGCGGTTGGCCAGCAGGCCCGCGCCCGCCCCGAGGAGCAGGACGCCGACGGCGAGGGCGGTGAGCACGGGGGGACGATGACACGGCCGGACCCGCGGGCGCGGGAACGCCGCCGGTCCGGGGCGCGGCGGTGGTGCGTCGTCAGCCTGATCGGTGCTCGGGTCCCTCGTCCCACCCGATCGCTCTTTCCGGCACTCTCGGCGGTATGAGCGAGACCGCACAGGTCGCCCTGGCCGTCGTCTGCTTCTCCGTGGCGCTGCTCGCTCAGGTCACCGGCCTGGCGCTGCTGGTCGCAGACGCCCGTCGCGCCGGCTCGGCCCTGCGTCGCTGGCGCAACGGCGGCACGGCGGGACGCGATCGGGAGGCTCCCGTCCGGCTCGGTGAGCTCACCAGCCTGCTGGACTCCCTGCTGGGCAACCGGTTCGACCGTGCTGCCGCCACCGTGCTGCTGCTGGTCGGCGTCGTGGCGGGCGCGCTGGGCTGGTTCTTGGCGCTCTGACCGGACCGGCCGGCCGTGGAGCGGACGGCGGCGCCGGGACGGGGAGCCGTTCCCCGCCCCGGCGCCGCCGGGGTTGGCGCCGGGCTCAGCGCCCGGCGGTCACCTCGAACCCGAGAACCCGGACCGCCGTCGCCGCGGGAGCGCTGCCGGGCCGGTAGGCCGCGATCCCGACCGCGCCGGGTGCCTGCAGCGCCGCGGTGGCGTCGGCGCGCACCAGGTGCGGCGTCGTGGGCTCGGCGGTGCCGGCCGCCCACACCGTGGCGGCGACGTCGGTGCTGCCGGCGCCGGACACCCGGACCCGCACCTCCAGGCGCATCCCCGGCGTGTAGGTCAGGCCCGGGACGACGACCTCGCCACCCGGCCAGCCCTCGACGCCCCCGGCCAGCCGGGAGAGGGTCAGGTACACCCGCCCGTCGGCGGCCACGCGGACCAGCACGCGGTACTCGTTGCCCGCCGAGACCCGCCGGCCCGTCACGTACACGTACGTGCCGGCCCCGGTGGGCATCGAGCTCAGCGCGAACGAGGTGCGCACATCGGCCGAGGTCGTGGCGACCGCGCCGAGGAACGCGCCGGTGTTGTTGCCCGCGGCGGGCAGTGCGAGCTCCGCCGTCCCGGGGCGCACCGACAGCCGGGCCGCGCCGGCCGCGGCCGTCCACGCGCCGCCGAGGTCCGCGGTACCCCAGCCGCCGGTCGTCGTCCGGTTGAAGGCGTCGCGGGCGAGCGCCCCCACCGGCGGCGCGGTGACGGTCACCTGCTGCGCGCTGCTGCCGGTGGCGCCGTCGTCGTCGGTGACCGTCAGCGTCACCGTGTACGTGCCCGCGGCCGCGTAGGTGTGCGGCGCGGTGGCACCGGTCGCCGTCCCCCCGTCGCCGAAGGACCAGGCGTACGAGGCGACGGAACCGTCGGTGTCCACCGAGCCCCTGCCGTCGACCGCCACGGTCGTCCCGCTGGTGGCCACGGTGAAGGCGGCCGCCGGCGGGCGGTTGGCCGGGGGCGCGGTCACGGTGACCTGGCGCGCGGCCGTGCCGGTCCGCCCGCCGTCGTCGGTGACGGTCAGCGTGACGGTGTAGGTGCCGGCCGCCGCGTAGGTGTAGGTGGCCTGCGAGGTGGCCCGGGTGCCGTTGGCCGGGTCGCCGAAGGTGTAGGCGTAGCTG
>DATIMX010000528.1:0-5153 GCA_035474935.1 Geodermatophilus sp.
AGGCCGTCGGCGAGCACGCACGAGACGACGAGCGGACGGTCTGCTGCCATGCGCATATCATGGCAGAAAAGATGCGATAGCGGTCACTTCTGCCACTCGTATCCGCGCGGGAGCGCGAGCAGGCTCTGTCCATGTTCCTGATCACCTGCCCCGTGACGTTGACCGACGAGCTGGTCGCCGACCGGCACATCAGGTCGATCGTCAACCACGCCACCCACATCGCGATGACCGTCGAGTGCCCCTGCGGCGGGATGCACGTCTACCGGACCGGGCGCCGCTGGGAGTCGCGCCGGGAGGCGGACGAGCTCGTCCCCGCCTAGTAGAAGGACCCCGTCCCCCTCACCGCTCGCAAGCTCGCGGCGAGCCTCCGGACGGGGCCTGGCGCGAGCCTGCGAGTGGTGGGGGGCAGGGGGGTCCTTCCCGGGGGTAGGAGGGTCCTTCTTCAGTCCTGCCAGCGGGCCTTGTCGACGTACATCGCGTCGTCGGCCTCCCGCACGAGCGCCTCGAACGCCCGCTCGGGGTCGACATCGCCCTCGGCCGTGCCGATCCCGATGCTCACCGTCAGTGGGAGTCTCAGCCCGCCGGCCAGGCGCAGCGGCTCGCTCACCCTGTCGCGCAGCCGGGTGGCGAGTGCCTCGGCGTCGGGCCGCCCGCTGTTCTCGCAGACGATGCTGAACTCGTCCCCACCCACCCGGGCCGCGGTGTCGCTGGCCCGCAGCACCGAGGTCAGCCGCTCGGCGACGGCGACGAGCACCTCGTCGCCCACCGGGTGGCCGTACTGGTCGTTGATCTGCTTGAAGCCGTCGAGGTCGATGCCCAGCAGGCTGGTCGGCGTCCGCTCCCTGCGCCCCCGCTCCAGGGCGTGGTGCAGCCGGTCGTTGAACAGGATCCGGTTGGGCAACCCGGTCAGCGGGTCGTGCAGGGAACGGTGGACCAGCGCAGCCTCCAGGGCCTTGCGGTCGGTGATGTCCTCGACGATCGCGACCACGTGCGGCGGGTCGCCGTCGGGCGTCCCGTCCACCCAGGACGAGGTGACCTGCACGGGCACCACGCCGCCGTCCGCCCGCACCAGCCGGGTCTCGTGCCGCATCATCCTGCGCTCCTCGAGGAGCTCGGCGAACGCCTCGACCGCGGCTGCGCGGTTGTCGGGGTGGACGAGGTCGAGCATCGAGCGGCCGTAGAGCTCCTCGGAGGTGTACGCGAGCATCGCCGCCAGCGCCGGGTTGGCGTCGACGATGAGACCGGCCGGCGTGGCGAGCGCGATCCCCATGGGCGCGTTGGCGAACGCGCTCCGGCGATCCGCCGGGGGCAGCGTGTCCGCCGCATCGGTCACATCTCACCTCCGTGCCGGTCATCCTCCGCCGACACGGCCCGTTGCTGCAGCTCTTCGGCCCAGGAGCGTCCGCGGGGTTCCACGTGGAACCCGGCGCCGGGGCAGGATGTCACGTGATCGACCGAGGAGGGCCCGTGAACGAGTTCGACCTGGTGCTGCCCGCGACGGTGGACGTCCGCGAGGTCGGCATGCGCGACGGTCTGCAGCTGGAGGCGCCGGTGCCCCTGGAGGGGAAGCTGGCGATGCTCGAGGCCCTCGTGGCCACCGGCGTCCGCCGGATCGAGGTGACCTCGTTCGTCTCGCCGAAGGCCGTGCCGGCGCTCGCCGATGCCGACCAGGTGGCCGCCGAGCTGCACGCCTTCGACGGCGTGCTCTTCTCCGCCCTGGTCGCCAACGCCCGGGGCGCCACGCGCGCGGTGGACGCCGGCGTCGCCGACCTGGAGTACGTGGTCTCGGCCTCCGACGGGCACAGCCGGGCCAACGCCGGCCGCAGCACCGCCGAGGCGGTGGCGGCGGTCGGTGAGATCGCCGCCCTGGCGCACGGCGCCGGAGGCTCGCTGGAGGTGGTGATCGCGACCGCCTGGGACTGCCCCTTCGACGGCCGCACACCGATCCCCCGCACCGTGGACGTCGCCCGCGCGTCGGTCACCGCCGGTGCCGACCGGCTCTGTCTGGGCGACACGATCGGCACGACCACCCCGATGCGGGTCGTGCAGCTGCTCGACGCCGTGCGCCGGGCCTGCCCGGGCGTCGACGTGGGCGTGCACTTCCACGACACCCGCGGCACGGGGCAGGCCAACGCGCTGGCCGCCGTCCAGGCGGGGGTGACCCAGCTGGACTCCTCCGTCGGCGGTCTCGGCGGCTGCCCGTTCGCGCCCGGCGCCAGTGGCAACATCGCCACCGAGGAGCTGGTCTACATGCTCGAGGAGTCCGGCGTGCGCACCGGGCTGGACCTCGACGCCGTCCTCGCCGCCGCCCGGGTCACCGAGGAGGCCGTCGGGCACGAGCTGCCCAGCTCGCTGTACCGGGCGGGGGGTCGCTCGGTGCCCCGCTCGTCTCCCGTGGCGGGGTGACCCGCACCTGCGTGGTTGGCTGGAGGTCATGAGCCAGCCGCCGTCGGGGGGCGGGGCGGTCGACCCCCGCACCATGCGTGACGTCCTCGGACACTTCGCCTCCGGCGTCACCGTGGTGACCGCCCAGGGCGAGCACGGGCCGATCGGCTTCACCTGCCAGTCGTTCAGCTCGCTGTCGCTGGACCCGCCGCTGGTGGCCATCGCGCCCGCGCGCGCCTCCCGCACCTGGCCGCGGCTGCGCGAGCTCGGCCGCTTCTGCGTCAACGTGCTCGCCGAGGACCAGACCGCGCTGTCGGCCCGGTTCGCCCGCTCCAGCGCCGACAAGTTCGCCGGGGTGTCCTGGCGGCCCAGCCCGCAGGGCCAGCCGGTGCTCGACGACGTCGTCGCCTGGATCGACTGCGAGCTGTGGGCGGAGTACGACGGCGGCGACCACACTCTCGTCGCCGCCCGGGTGCTGGACCTCGGTGCGGATCCCGGACGGCGGCCGCTGCTCTTCCACCGCGGCGCCTACGGCCTGCTGGAGACCCGCGCGGCCGAGGGCTAGGACGGCTGGCGGAACCGGACGGCGATCAGCGCGACGTCGTCCCGCCCGTCGAGGGAGCCGGCGACCGCGGCGTCGCACAGCGCGCGCGGGCCCGCCTCGACCGGGGCGGCCGCCAGCCGGCCGACCAGCTCGGCGATGCCCTCGTCGAGGTCGGTGCCCGGCCGCTCGATGAGCCCGTCGGTGTAGGCCAGCAGCGTGGCGTCGCGCGGCAGGTCGATCGACGTCGTCCGCCGGGGCAGGCTGCCGTCGACGCCGATCAGCAGGCCGGTCACACCGTCCAGGAGCTGCACGTCGCCGTCCGCGGTGCGCAGCAGCGGCGGGGGGTGGCCGGCGCTGGCCAGGTGCAGCCGCCACGGTGCGCCGTCCTCGGCCGGGGGCACCGCCCGGGCGTAGACCATCGTCGCCATCGAGGCCACGCCCAGGCCCTGCACCAGCCGGTCCACCCGCGCCAGGACGACTCCGGGGTCGGGGTCGGGCGCCTCCCAGGCGCAGGCACGGATCAACCCGCGCAGGTGGCCCATAGCCGCGGCGGCCGCGATGTCGTGGCCGACGACGTCGCCGATGACCACGCCGATCGA
Organism: Geodermatophilus sp.; assembly: GCA_035474935.1. Lineage (GTDB taxonomy): Bacteria > Actinomycetota > Actinomycetes > Mycobacteriales > Geodermatophilaceae > Geodermatophilus. The sequence goes on from DATIMX010000528.1 coordinate 3,529, forward strand.
CCCGTCAGGCAGGTGCAGCAGGTCGTAGAAGTCACCGCCCACGTCGGCCGCCGTGGAGGCGCTGACGTAGTGGGCGGCGGACTCCACGCCGGGGATGGCCGGCAGCTCGGGCAGCAGCGAGCGCTGCAGCGTGTCGGCGACCGTGTGCTCCTGCTGGTAGAGGCGCACGTTGTCCATGGTCAGCGCGGCGCGGCGGACGAGGTCCTCGGCGAGGTCGACGTCCTCCTGGTCGAAGGGCCGCTCGGTGTCGGCGCGGGCCAGCAGGATGGCGCCGCGGGTCCGCCGGCGGGCGACCATGGGGACGGCGAGCAGCGACCCCGTGCCGAGCCGCTCGGCGGCCTCACGGGCGGCCTCGGAGGTGAACAGCTCGTCGAGGTCGACGCCGGCCCGCTGGACGAGCACCGGCCGGGAGCCGGCGATGCTGCGCCGGGTCGGCGAGCTCTCCGGCAGGTACGGAGCGTGCTGGGTGGCCAGCACCCGCAGCTCCTCCTCGAGGCCGTCGCGGTGCCGGGAGGCGGTCTCGCGGACGGTCCCGGTGTCGTCGACCAGGGAGATGAACACCCAGTCGGCGAGCAGCGGCACGCACAGCCGGGCCAGCCGGTCGAGGACGTCGGTGAGGTCCAGCGTGGCGATCAGCGTGCTCGTCGCCTCGGCCATCAGCGCCAGGCGGCCCTGGATGCGCTCGGCGTCCGCGCGGGCCCGCTCGGCGTCGGCCCGTGCCTGCTCAGCTGCCGCCCGGGCCAGCTCGGCCTCGTGGCGGGCGGTCTGCTCGGCGGCGAAGGCGGCCTCCCGTTCGTGCTCCACCCGCACCCGCTCGGTGACGTCGGTCTGCACGCCGACGAAGCTGACCAGCTCGCCGTCGCCGTCGAAGACCGGGCTCACCGACAGCTGGTTCCAGAACGCCGTGCCGTCCTTGCGGTAGTTCAGCAGCGTCGTGGTCACCGTCCGGCGGCCCTCGAGCCCCGCGCGGATCCCGGCGACGGCGGCCGGGTCGGTCGCCGGGCCCTGGAGGAAGCGGCAGTTGCGCCCGATCGCCTCCTCGGCCGCGTAGCCGGTGACCCGCGTGAACGAGGGGTTGACCCAGATCAGCGGGTTGTCCGGCCGGCGCGGGTCGGTGATGGTGAAGGTGATGTCCGTGGCGACGACCGCGCGCTCGCGCAGGGCCTGGAGGTAGACCTCCGGGTCGTCGAGCTTCTCCGGTGGGTCGAGCTGCAGGAAGACGACGAGGGCGAGCTGCTCCTCGCTGCCCGGCTGCGACAGCGGGAAGCCGGTCACCCACAGGAGCTGGTCGTCGTCGTCGGCGGCGGCACCGGCCCGCCTCGGCTCGGTGCTCGTGCCGGGTGACAGCCGGACCGCCTCGCCGGTGACCGGCCGGCCCTGCGCCACGGTCGACAGCGGCCCGGCGGAGCTCGCCAGCGGCTCACCCGAGACGTCCGTCAGGCCCGCGGACGCACCCCAGGTGTCCACGTCGACGGGAAGGTGGACGTTGCCGGCCAGCTCGACGGCGGCGGTGTTGGCGTAGACGACGGAGCTGCTCAGCCGGTCGATGACCAGGACGGCGACGGGTACGTCGGACAGCACGCCCGGCAGGCTCGTCCGGGCGCCGGCGGCGCCGTCCTGACCCG
>DATIMX010000529.1:0-2269 GCA_035474935.1 Geodermatophilus sp.
GGGCGCCGCCGTGCTGTGCACGGGTGCGGCGCTGCGCGCCCGCCCGGGGCTGGTCCGCTACGCCGGGACGGCGGCCGCCGGCGTGCGGGCCGCCTGGCCGGAGACGATCGTCACCGAGGGCCGGCCCTCCGACGCCGGGCGAGTGCAGGCGTGGGTGGTCGGCCCCGGCATGGGGACCGACGACGACGCCCGCAGCGTGCTGGCCGAGGTGCTGGCCACCGACCTCCCGGTGCTGGTGGACGCCGACGCGCTCACCATGGCCGCGCAGGAGCCCGACCTGGTCAGACAGCGGCAGGCACCGACGGTCCTCACGCCGCACGACCGCGAGTTCGCCCGGTTCGGAAGCGAGGTCGGGGACGACCGGGTCGGCGCGGCCCGCCGGCTGGCCGCCGACCTGGGTGCCGTCGTCCTGCTCAAGGGCGACGCGACCGTCGTGGCCGCGCCGGAGGGCACCGCGTACGTCAACGGCACCGGCACGCCGTGGCTGGCCACGGCCGGCACCGGCGACGTCCTCTCCGGGCTCACCGGCGCGCTGCTGGCCACCGGCCTGCCGCCCGCCGAGGCCGCGGCGGTCGGCGCGCACGTGCACGGGCGGGCCGGGCAGCTGGCGGCGGAGGAAGGGCCGCTGATCGCGAGCGACCTGGTCCGCTCCCTGCCGGCCACGCTGGCCCGCCTGCGGCGGGCGCCCGCGGACCGGCTGGGAGACTCGGGCACGTGAGCGATCGAGCCCGGGCCGAGGTGGTCGTCGACCTCGACGCCATCGCTGCCAACACCGCCGTGCTGCGCGAGCGCGTCGGCCGGCCGCTGATGGCGGTGGTGAAGGCCGACGGCTACGGCCACGGCCTGGTCCCGGCCGCCCGCGCGGCGCTGGCCGGGGGGGCCGACGCGCTGGGCGTCGCGGTGCTGGAGGAGGCGCTGGCGCTGCGCGCGGCCGGCGTCGCCGCCCCGCTGCTGGCCTGGCTGCACACGCCCGGCACCGACTACGCCGCGGCGCTCACCGCCGACGTCGAGGTGTCGGTCAACGCCGAGTGGGCCCTGGCCGAGGTGGTCGCCGCGGCCCGCGCCACCGGGCGCACCGCTGCGGTGCACCTGTTCGCCGACACCGGGCTCTCCCGCGAGGGCGCCACCGAGGCCGAGTGGCCCGGCCTGGTCGCCGCCGCGGCTCGGGCGCAGGCCGACGGCGACGTGGCCGTGGTGGGCCTGTGGAGCCACATGGCCTACGCCGACGCGCCGACCCACCCGACGATCGGCGCGCAGGTGCGGGTGTTCGAGGAGGCGGTGGCCCTCGCCCGGGCGGCGGGGCTGACGGAGGCCCGGCTGCACCTGGCCAACTCCGCGGCGACGGTCGCGCTGCCCGACACCTGGTACGACATGGTCCGCCCGGGGATCGCCGTCTACGGGCTGGACCCGCTCGGCGGGGACCCGGCCGCCCACGGGCTGCGGCCGGCGATGACGGTGCGGGCCCGCGCCGCGCTGACCAAGCGGGTGCCGGCCGGCGTCGGCGTCTCCTACGGCCACACCTACTTCCCGGAGCGCGAGACGACGCTGCTGCTGGTGCCGGTCGGCTACGCCGACGGCGTGCCGCGCGCGGCGGGCAACCGGGCGCCGGTCCTGGCCGCCGGGGCACACCGGACGATCGCCGGTCGCGTCTGCATGGACCAGTTCGTGCTGGACGTCGGCGACGCCGAGGTGCACGCGGGCGACGAGGTCGTGCTCTGGGGCCCGGGGGACGGCGGGGAGCCGACGGCGCAGGACTGGGCCGACGCGCTCGACACCATCCACTACGAGCTGGTCACCCGGATCGGCGGCCGCTTCACCCGCCGCTACGTCGGCTCGGCGGGGGCGGTCTGATGACGCAGCGACACCCGAAGCCGCGCCCGCACGCCCGCACCGGCCGGCACCGGCCACACCACCCCAAGGTCGGGGTCCTCGGCGCCGTCCTCGGCCTGGCCGCGGCGGGCACCGCCGTCGGCGTCGCGGTCAGCCGGGCCGCCTCCCGGCGGGTGGGCGCCGAGCGGCTGGGCTCGGCGGCGGGGCTGCCGCCGGGGGCGACGGACGCCGAGCTGCGGGAGGACGACCCGCTCGGCCCGGCGTCCCGGCGCGCCGACCGCACCGCGCTGGTCGCCGCCGACGACGGTGTGGTGCTGGCGGTGGAGGAGGTCGGGCCGACCGACGCCCCGCTGACCGTCGTCTTCTGCCACGGCTACTCGCTGTCGATGGCGTCGTGGACCTTCCAGCGGCGGGCGCTGGGAGCGGCGCTGGCCACCGC
>DATIMX010000530.1:0-1576 GCA_035474935.1 Geodermatophilus sp.
CGGCAACGCCAAGCTGATGGCCGACGAGGGCGTCGACCTCGGGACGCTCGGCGCGCGCCGGGACGAGCTCGCCGGCAGCGGCCGCACCGCCGTCCTGGTCGCCGTCGACGGCCGAGCCGCCGGCGTGATCGCCCTGGCCGACGCCCCGCGGGAGACCTCGGCCGCCGCGGTGGCCGCGCTGCACGAGGCCGGCGTCGAGGTGGTCATGCTCAGCGGGGACAACGCTGCCACCGCCCGGCGCATCGCCGGCCAGCTGGGCATCGACACCGTGATCGCCGAGGTCCTGCCCGGTGACAAGGCCGCGAGGATCACCGAGCTGCAGCGGTCGGGGAAGCGGGTGGCGATGGTCGGCGACGGGGTGAACGACGCCCCGGCGCTGGCGCAGGCCGACCTCGGCATCGCCATCGGTGCCGGTACCGACGTCGCCATCGAGACCGCCGACGTCGTGCTCATGCGCTCGGACCCGCTCGACGTGCCCACCGCGCTGACCATCGGCCGGGGCACGCTGCGCAAGATGCGGCAGAACCTGGCCTGGGCGATCGGGTACAACGCCATCGCGCTGCCGATCGCGGCCGGCGTGTTCGAGCCGGCGTTCGGCCTGGTACTGCGCCCGGAGATCGCCGCCCTGTCGATGTCGGGGTCGTCGTTCCTGGTCGCGGTCAACGCGTTGCTGCTCAAGCGGCTGCGGCTGCCCACTCCGGAGGCGCCCTCGGCGACCACCGCCGCGGCGCCCGAGCCGGAGCCGGTGTCCCGCTGAGCCCGGCACCGAGCCCTCCCCGGCGGCCCGCTGGGGAGGGCTCGTGGCCTCGAGGAGGGGTGGCATGGCAGGGCGGGGCTGGACGGCGGTGCTGCTGCTGTTCGCGGTCCTGTCCGTGCACGGGCTGAGTGCGGCTCGGCCGCCGACGGCGCCACCCACCCGGGGGTCGCCTGCGTGGTGTCGGTCGCGGTGACCGCTCCGGCCGCGGGCGGCGCCCACCCCGTCGACGTCGAAGCCACCCACGCCGGCCCGCCGGCCGCCGTCGCGGAGATGGCCGAGGAGGAGGTCGCCGACGGGCCGGACGCCGACGCGATCGCCCTCGCCGAGGCCATCAGGAACTCGCAGAACGCCGAGATCGCCGAGATGCAGCAACTGCTCACCCAGCTCGGCGGCTGACCGTCACCGCGGCGGGGCGAGTCGGGCTGTCCGCCCCGTCGCGGCGCGGATGCTGGTGGAGCCGTCCTCGAGCCGGTCCCCGGCATCCGTTCGCACGCGGACCAGTGGGGGAAGGGAAGGTGCATGCCGAACCGTCTCGCCGGCGCGACGAGCCCGTACCTGCTGCAACACGCGGACAATCCGGTCGACTGGTGGGAGTGGGGCGAGGAGGCCTTCGCCGAGGCTCGCCGCCGGGACGTGCCGGTCCTGCTCAGCGTCGGCTACGCCGCCTGCCACTGGTGCCACGTCATGGCGCACGAGTCCTTCGAGGACGAGGCGACGGCGGCGCAGATGAACGCCGACTTCGTCTGCGTGAAGGTCGACCGCGAGGAGCGGCCGGACGTCGACAGCGTCTACATGGCCGCCACCCAGGCGCTGACCGGG